>CAZMCG010000040.1:0-1772 GCA_964565105.1 uncultured Candidatus Saccharibacteria bacterium | reverse complement strand
TTGGACACACAGTAAAAGGTTTGTTAGCGTGGTGAAGAACTTTTTGAGATAGCAAGTAAGTAAGCTACTTCTGTCTGTTGTGATAGGTATTCTAAATTTCCTCGTCCTTCGCATTGCTATTCGTCTTTTTCAATGTGAATTAATTGTGGTAAAATGGAGATGAGAATACAGAATATAAAGGAACAAGAGGAAAATATAGCGTCCCTTCGTCGACAGCGGATAAAAGGGAAATCAAAGATTTCCGCAAACTGCCTTCGGCAACTTCTTTTATCTGTAAAACGTTAGGTAAAATAGCAAAAATGAAAAATAACATTCAAAAACTAAAATTTGAAGAGTATGGCAGTGGAAAGCCAATTCTTTTTGTCCATGGCCTTGGTTCAAATAGTCAATGCTGGAACAAACAGATTGAAGAATTTAAAGAAACACACAATGTTATTACGGTTGATTTATTTGGTCACGGTGTTACCGAATATGTTCCAAACAACTTGACAATAAAGTATACTGCAAAACAAATAAATAATTATCTATTCAAAAACAATAAACAGGGTGTAATTGTGGTTGGTCATAGTTTGGGAGGACTCATAGCTTTAGAAATGGCGAGAATGGATATATCCCTAGATTTGCTAGTAGTCGTTGATACTCCAACAAAACAACCAGCATTACTAAGATTCAAATTTCTACGCTGGCTAGTTTTGAAATCGATAAAGAGTGATTTTAAAACAGTAATTAAAGCACATTACCAAAAAATGGGTAATAATCAAGATCTGAAAAAGTATTTAACGGAAACAGCATTGAAGATGTCGCCAGAGGCATATTACAAATATATGAAAGATCTTTTTAAAATTAATCTATCTAAGTCACTAAATAGCATAGAAAATAGGGTCTTATTAATCTTTACAAACACACTTGTCCCTAAAAAGGAAAAATTGTCTGTAATTGAGAAAAAGTATGGTTATAACCATATAAGGGATAGAGTGGTTAGATTATTTCCTGACGCAGGCCATTTTGTTATGTTAGAAAAGCCCGCTGATTTTAATAAATTGCTTAAATCATTCATAGAATAATTTGTTACTTCGGATAACACGGTGTATATGTAAAATGAAAAATGCCCTTTCAGGGCACTTCGCAAACACGTAAATCGTTACACGCAACCCCCTCACGCCCACTATAATCTATAGAGGTGTTAAGTTGAACTGCCTCAATCGGCTCCTGAGTTTAACTTAGCGCCCTGACGATAGCATTACCGAATCTGGTGGCAGAGTTCGGACCGTCAGCAGTTATCAGATTGCCATCTATGACCACTGGCTCGGGCACATACTGCGCCCCGCCTTCTTCGACCTCGGCAATACCGGAGGAGAATACCGTACTCTTTTTTCCTTTCAGCACTCCCGCCTTTGCCAGCACGATCGGTCCGAGACAAATCGCTGCCAATATCTTATCCTGCTCTTTTGCATCCCGCAGAATCTGGAGCACTTGCGGATACCGCTTTAAAACAGGTGTGCCGGCGCCGCCAACGACTACAACTGCATCGTAGGTTTTTACCTCGATGTCATCCACGCTACAGTCCGGCTCGACTCTAGCGCCGAACATGCCGATGCATGTTTCGGTTGTAACACTCGCAACGGTCACATAAAAATTGGCCTTTTGGAACACACCGAACGATTCCTGATATTCCTCATCTCTGAAATCTTGGGGAGGCAATATCATCAATATCTTGGGCATATCACATCCTCCCGTACCTCTTTGGCATCTATGGTGACCTCTGGCCAGAT
>CAZMCG010000039.1:0-1925 GCA_964565105.1 uncultured Candidatus Saccharibacteria bacterium | reverse complement strand
ATTTGACGCTCGTATTCTTTGACTTTGGCTTGCTTTGATGAATTGGTTAAATAATCAGCCGATTTTGTAATAGAAAAAATTTTATCTATAATATTGATAAATGGCTTTTGCTCATTTAAAAAAATCTTTTTGATTGGTAATTTCTTAAGCTTTTCTAATTTGACCTGTGGAAACACTCTCCCTGATTCTTTAACATTTTGAATGTATAGACATCTCAGATATTTTGAATTAAACAGAGACAAAAGATACTTATAATCGATTTCCGCGCTATATTCTCGCTTAATTCTGCCTGCTTGAATACTACGCCCAAACCAAATGCCTCTATCATCTATGCTTGCTATCGGATACTCTGCAGTTTGTCGCCAAATCATTTTCGGTGTTAATTTAAAATAAGTTTTATTTAAAATAACTCTTTCGTTTGATTTTAATTTACCAGTGGTTTTGATCCTGACGAATCTCGACGTTTTAGGTGCAATAAAATAAGCATCGATATCAGAACCTTTCCAGTATTCAACGTCTTCACGATTTTCTTTTTTACCGTCATAAAGTAATCTTTTTGAGAGGTCCGACGCTCCTTTAGTAGATAACC
The DNA here is from genome assembly GCA_964565105.1 of uncultured Candidatus Saccharibacteria bacterium. Taxonomy (GTDB): domain Bacteria; phylum Patescibacteriota; class Minisyncoccia; order UBA6257; family Colwellbacteraceae; genus CAZMCG01. Next base: position 1,336 of record CAZMCG010000039.1, on the reverse strand, counting down.
CCACATTGACTCTTTGGTAGTTAATTCCTGCATCTTTGGAATCCATGATTGTGTCAAGGTAAACCTCGTTACTTTTTAGCTCTCTTGTTTCACTAACAAAAATATTGCCACAAGTTTTCTCAAAACCTTCTTGGTTTATTAGTTTATAATTAATAACATTTAAATCGCCACAAAATTTACTTTTATCTGACAGATCTCCAAATTTTAGCACATTATTTTTGACGCTATTGTTTTGGACAAAAACAACACAGGTAGGAACCACGACTTGCTCAAAAACTTTTTCTCCTAGGTTAAGTATTTCTATTATTTTGTATCGAAGTAAAAACTGCCTAGCATCTTTATATCTTGGTTGTAACAATAAAGTATTTGGTATTATGTAACAGAGTATGCCGTGTATAGCAAGTACTTTAGATAGCCCTAATTCTATAAAAATTTTATAAATATCCTTATAAGCTTTTGTGGTATTCGGATATAACTTTGCATAAAACTTAATCATAGCATCGATATTTGCCCCATATGGTGGATTGGCAATCACCACATCAAATCCACCTTTTTCATGAAACACTTCGGAAAATACCATTTTAAAATCAAAACCAATTTTGTAGCCAAAAATTTTAAGTGAGTTTTCATATCTATAATCCAACTTATCATCGATATGTTTTTTCAGTTTTGTCTTTTTACTTGGATTGGTTTCGCTAAAAAACTCATTCTTCAAATCTTCAAGTTCTTTTGAAATTGGAGATGTCCAGTTTTCAGGGAAACCAATAAGTGAATTCCCACATACGATTTTATAATCCAGATTCGGCAGCGGCTTGATGTTTTTAATATCATCCTCATCCACTACCAGTGACAACCACAACCGCAGTTTGGCAATTTCCACTGCGCCGGGGTCAATATCTACACCGTAAAGGGAATGTTCAATACAGCGGCGTTTGAATTCGTAGGTAGTAGCACAGGCATCTTGCCTGTGGTCATTCAGGCTGGAAGCCTGAGTGACAAAGGCACTCAGCACATTCCTGGTCTTTACAATCTCGCTCATCATGCCTACCGGAAAGGCGCCGGAACCTACTGCTGGGTCGCAGACGGTGATGTCCGCCAGTTTCCGGTCAATCAATGCGGCGTTGTTACGGATGCTTTCGGGTAGTTGTAATTTGTCTCCGGAGGTTTTCTGCTTTTCTTCTTTTATATTTTGTTCTTTTATCAGTGCGGACACTTCGTTTTCGCTGACATGTTCGCCGGTATGGATCAGGGTTTCGATATCTTCCTTAGAAGGAGTTAGAGATTGCTTCGTTGTTTCAGGACTTACAACATCCCCCTCACCCCATCCCTCTCCCGC
>CAZMCG010000038.1:0-2208 GCA_964565105.1 uncultured Candidatus Saccharibacteria bacterium | reverse complement strand
GATGTTTATATGCTTCGAAATATATGAGTTCGAACGGTCCCCTTCCTTTTGTCCAAGAAGGATTGGCTCCATCGTTATGCTCTTTGAGGCGCTTCCGTAAATCTGACGCATAGCCTGTGCACCAACGACTATCTCTTTTGTTGCGTAGGATGTAAGCATAATGAAATTTAGTATCACTATCGGGGTTCATACCCCCTATCTTGCTATAGAAAATAGTTTGTGAGAAGAGGTGGCTAGGACCTACACTAGTCTAGAAGCCTGAAACTTGAGTAGAACTCTTCGAACATATCTGTAGTAATTGCACTGTTATGTATCGAATATAGTTTGCTGTCTCGACTTATTATTACAGCCTCAAATAACCAGTCTGAGTGAGATAGGGTTGTAACAACCACTCTAGTCGCATTAATCCCAACCATAATGAGTGAATATTCTCTTCTCCTGAAACCCCCGAAAAGCTACACCGCGGGGCAAGCTTGCGGAGGTTATATTAGAAATAAAAGAGTGTTGTGGCGAAATTACAAGTGTTTGAGCTTACAGCAAGTTTTGTACTTTCCGTAAAACAACACGACTATTATTTCTTATAACCGTAGCAGTTGTTTTAGGGAAGAGAATGTCCGAGGCGTCGCCTCGGACATAATCGCAAGAGAGAATGTAAGCGAGTCCTTGTAATTAAAAACCTGCCGTTTAGGTAGGTCTCCTTCGTGATCAACGCGAGTGAATATTCTCTCGATGGAACCTACCTGCCGGCATAATTAAAGCGAGCGGGGGCTGTTTCTGAAAAATATCCCGCAAGACTATTTGGCTTGGTCGAGTGAAACGAGCAAATAGCCTGAGGGAAAAGAAAATCTCACCGCTGGAGTAAGATTATTCTGGTTTTTCAGGAATACGCCCCTGCGAGCCCTATTCTGTTTTCAGAGAGGAAATACGAGCGAGTCCTATAGGTAGTCCTTTGCCGGGAATTTTTTGCATAACGCGAGGACTTTCTTGCGCGTGCCGACCTCCCGCATGAGCGCGGAATAAATCAACTGCGCAACTTTTTTCATTTCCCTCTCCTTCATCCCGCGGGTTGTGGGCGCGGGAGTCCCTAAACGAATACCCGATGGCTTAAAGGGCGAGGTATCCCCTGGTACAGAATTTCGATTGGCAATTATTCCCACTTTTTCAAGACGATTTTCTGCCTCAACGCCATCAATATCAAAATTACCAACATCAATCAATATAAGATGTGTGTCAGTCCCACCACCAATAAGCTTGAAGCCAAGTGTTTTTAATTCTGAAGCGAGCGTTTTGGCATTTTTTGCAATCTGCTTCGCATATCGCTTGAACTTCGGACTTGCAGCTTCGGCAAATGCCACGGCCATCGCTGAGGTTACATTATTGTGTGGTCCACCCTGCATTCCTGGGAAAACTGCTTTATCAATTTTGCCTGATATTTCGTTTCTTGAAAAAATCACTGCGCCCCTTGGTCCCCGAAGCGATTTATGGGTTGTTGTCATAACAACATCGGTGTGTGGAAATGGCGACGGATGCACCCCGCCCGCGACTAACGCTGCAATGTGCGAAATGTCGGCCATATGATATGCGCCAACTTTTTTCGCAATCTCGCCAAACTTTTTGAAATCTACTTTTCTCGGATATGCAGTAAATCCTGAAACGATGATTTTGGGTTTAGTCTTGCGTGCGAGCTTTAAAACTTCATCGTAATCTATTCTCCCTGTTTTTGGATTGATGCCGTACTGCACGCTTTTCCAAAACTTTCCGGTCGCTGAGACTTTGTGGCCGTGTGTTAAATGCCCGCCGTCAACAAGTTTCATCCCCATAATGGTCTCTCCTGGTTCGGCGAGCGCGAAATATATCTCCATATTCGCCGGAGAGCCCGAATACGGCTGGACATTCACGCTCCATTCCTTGGAATTGAGGCCAAAAACCTTGAGCGCGCGCTCCTGCGCTAAAACTTCAATCTGGTCGTGGTACTCATTCCCGGGATAGTACCGCTTCCCCGGATACCCCTCGGAATACTTGTTAGAAAGCACTGTTCCTAAAGCGCCTAGTACATCACGTGAAGCCATATTCTCAGACGCGATTAGATTTAGAGTCTCTCGTTGCCGCTTCAGTTCAAGCGCTATAAGATTTTGAATTTTCTTATCTTTCATTCCTTAGTTTTTGGTGCCACCCATTTTCGTCATCTCTTATAATAAGGTCAATCCT
>CAZMCG010000037.1:0-3995 GCA_964565105.1 uncultured Candidatus Saccharibacteria bacterium | reverse complement strand
GTTAAGGCTGTTGAAGAGGAATATGAGAAATTATCTAAAAAAGTTTTTCCGGATCTTCGTGTGGTAATGCTCCACGGCAAGTTAAAAAGTGAGGAAAAAGTAAATGTTATGAAAGATTTCTCAAACGGCAATAGTGATTTAATTGTAAGTACATCTGTAATTGAAGTCGGCGTGGATATACCAAACGCAACAATTATGATGATTGAAAACGCGGAGCGATTTGGCTTAGCGCAGTTATATCAATTTCGCGGAAGGGTCGGGAGAGGCGAACACCAGTCTTTTTGTTTTCTTTTTACCGAGTCGAGCTCGGCTACGATAGGCAAACGCCTCGACTCTCTCCTTACAGCAAAAAACAGCTTTGAACTTGCAGAGAAAGACCTAGAAATCCGCGGACCCGGGGAGTTTTTGGGCGTCACTCAATCTGGAATGCCAGATATCGCAATGACAGCAATTCAAAACCCAAAGCTCTTGGAAGTTGCAAAAGAAAAAGCAGAAGAACTTCTCAAGAAAGATCCTGAATTAAAAACTTATCCCGAACTCATAAAGAGACTTGAAATATTTCAGCAAGAAATTCACCTAGAATAAATCCCATAAACTACGAGGATATTCTTATGAATTATCTTTAGGGTAATTGTTGGTTAATCTTGAAATACTTGTTGGGTTGGGTTACATTTTACGTTAGCTGGTTAGCTAATTAGCTAAAGAGTTAACAGGCTATCAAGCTAATGAGCTCTTTGGCCCCATCGTCTAGTCTGGTCTAGGACGCCAGGTTTTCATCCTGGTAACACCGGTTCAAATCCGGTTGGGGTCACCATTCGACGCGCCCCTTACTAAGGGCTTACTCGTGGCAGGACCATTCGACAAGCTCACTATAAGTAGTGCAAACACTATGAAAATATTATCCATCGAGACCTCCTGTGACGAAACCGCTATGGCGGTTGTAGTGGCCAAGGGTGGTTTGAGAAAACCGAGGTTTAAGGTTTTAAAAAATATAGTCTCGTCCCAAATTGAAGTCCACCGACCCTACGGAGGGGTTTTTCCAATGCTCGCGAAACGCGAGCACATAAAGAATTTGCCAATTGTACTAAATGACCTAAAGCTCTCAGAAAAAAATATGAAAGAGATTGATGTAATTGCAGTTACGGTCGGACCGGGTCTTGAGCCTGCACTTTGGACGGGCATCAACTTCTCGAAAGAACTTGCGAATAAAGTTAAAAAACCATTATTAGGCGCCAATCATTTAGAGGGACATTTATACAGTCCACTTCTAACACTCAAAGAACTCGATAAAAACGCGCGTCTTCCCGCGGTGGGGCTCATTGTAAGCGGAGGGCACACAATTTTACTCGTACTCAAGAAAATTGACGAGTGGAAAAAAATCGGTGAAACCAGAGACGACGCGGTTGGCGAGGCATATGACAAAGTCGCGCGCATGCTTGGTATGCCATATCCAGGAGGACCCGAGATTGAGAAAGTTGCAAAGAACGGGAACCCGAGCGCAATCCACTTTCCCCGCCCGATGATTCACCACAAAAATTATGACTTTAGTTTTTCCGGATTAAAAACCGCAGTGCTCTACGACATTCGCGATAAAAAACTCACAAAAAAAGTAAGAGCTGATGTGGCCGCCTCGTTTCAACAAGCGGCAATAGATGTACTCGTCACAAAAACTATGCACGCTGTAGAAGAATATAGCGCAAAATCAATTTTTCTAGGTGGAGGGGTGGCAGCAAATTCACTTCTAAGGAAAACACTCAAGAAAAAAGCTGTAGAAAAAAGACTGGAGCTCCATGTATCAGAGATGAAGTATTCAGGGGACAACGCCGCAATGATCGCGGTCGCGGCTTACATAAACCACCTCAAGGGCAAAAAGCTTCGCATAACCGCACAAGCAAATTTGAACTTGTAACCTACAATATCTTGGAAAGATATCAAATCCACCCCATCACCACCACACCCCCCCATAGCATAAGTCTTGCTTAATTTATTGCAGTGATTGTAAAAACGACTGCTAAAAATAGCAAAGAGAGAAAGAGTGTGCCAAATGCCAATATATATGAAAGAAATCTCTCTCTTTTATAAATCACAAATGCTAAAAAAAAGTTTATAACAAACATAGCAACAACTACGCCAAGTACCCCATAAAAAGTCCCAATCCCACCTAAAAGTGTGACTTCATCCGCTAGTGTATCAAATCGAATTACAAGCGGGCCACCCGCATAACGAGGAAGCCCGACAAACCCGACAATAGCCGAAGTAATAAGGAGTAGTAAACTCCCACTAAAAGCAAGTTGTATCTTCTTATCTTTTATCATAAAAGTTTTTTGAATTCTTCTATCATAGGCACCTGCTCTGGCTGTGTTCCATATCCTTGTGAGACATAATACGCAGTCCAATCCGCAAGCGCAAGGCTACTAAAAATTTTCTCCATCCTACTTTCGCCATCAACTCTTATGTGTTCCACCACCAGCCCCCTATCTCTATAAAGTTTCGCTGTTGCCCTCATTCTGTCTTTTACGCGCGAATGATCCTGGTCATCTTCAAGGAAAACAAAATGCATCTTTTCTGAAAGCCCCATGTTCCTGTCATTTACATCAAACCCCTGCATCTCATTATGATTTAGCTCTGGGAAAGTGTTATAAAACGCTGGAATTTTACCCGTTTCGTTAAGTTTTATTTTCCAATTATATGCGAGCGCCTGGTTTCTGCGTGAGCTGTATATTATTGGGACTTTTCCGGAAATTGTTTCTGCCAAGTCCTTGCCCGTTACCTCAAGCTTCTCTGGTTTTAAAGATTTAACAAGTTCGCCCGTCTCTTTATACAAACCCTCTTCACCAATTAACTTGAGTAAAGCGCGGAGCGTGTAGCCTAAAGACATTCTTGGCTGATCATCATCACCGGGCAAATCAATGTATGGAGCCCCATTCTCTTTTGCAAAATCTAATAACATGCCCTTTGCGGCAATAACGGCTGTCGGGAGACCCGCCTCAACTACATTTTTATAAAAATCTAATATCTCCTCTGTGTCTCCGGAGTGAGAAATCGCAATAAATAATCTTTTCTCAGCCTTATAAGAATTCGCCTTATCAGCTGGTAATTTCTCTACCCCCAAAAACCTTGGTAGTCCATACTCGTGATGAGCCGCGACATCTAATGTTGGCTTTATTGCGCGTATAATCCCCGTGACCAATCCCGAACCCCCCATCCCACCTATTACATAAGATTCGTAAGCGCCAAGTTTGTTGGCATTTATTATTTCCGGTTCATACTCAAACTGCTTTGGAAAATTTTTGATTGTGTCTTTTATCATGTTAATAGTTTAGCAAAAACTGAGGATTGCTAAAACCTCGCCAATTTTACTCTCCATAATCTCAATAAGTTGGTGGTGGTGATGATAGTGATTTATTTCTCCTTTTTCACTTCCTATTATTATTCTTTTCAACGGCTCAACGCCGTTGAGCCGTTCATATTAAATAACACACCAATATATTGGAGTATGTTGAGGTGTTGTAGTGAGAGGATAAGTCAATCTGCCCCCATAGGACAATTCTATGGAATTATCCTATGGGGGTGTTTATCGTTTTTCTCGCCGATTTTATTCTTTCGGCTAACATTCCGACATTCTCAAGAATGTCGGAATGTTTTTAAGAAACGGTGGAATTGTTTGCCGTATGGAGATAGTTCGTGGGCCACGGATCTCCCCTTATATTTCTTGTTAAGAAGACCTGCTTTGACAAGCCGGTGAGTGTGCTCGGAAATAGTTTTGAAATTCGCATTGAGTTCTTCAGCAATTCCCTCCACCGTAATTCCGCCTTTTTCGGCCACTATAAATAAAATATCTATTCTATAGTGGTTGGCGACACCCTTTGTGTGTCGCTCCATCTGTTTCGCGGTTTTTTGCGTCTTCGCCATGTTATTCATCATACACTAACATTCCGACATTCTCAAGAATGTCGGAATGTTATTTGTGGGGGATATGATGAGAGTGGGGGTGG
>CAZMCG010000036.1:0-4680 GCA_964565105.1 uncultured Candidatus Saccharibacteria bacterium | reverse complement strand
TGTCAAAGTGCCTGCACTGAGCCTGTCAAAGTGCCTGCACTGAGCCTGTCAAAGTGTGAGCGAGGAGAGACTCGAACTCTCATACCTTTCGGTACCAGGTCCTAAACCTAGCGCGTATACCAATTCCGCCACTCGCCCATACAATCATACAGAGCGTACCCTATGTAAGCTCAATTTTCTACTCCGATTGAGTATATGTATATATTTTTGTTTCAGGTGCGGACGCGGGAGTGGTTGGTTTTTCCAGTATTAAAAGCACTGCTACGGAACTGTACAAACAAATATTTTTTTGCGACATTTTTGAAAATTTTTTCCTCCGGATATGGAGGTACATTTAATTCCCCGAATGACCAGTCAAAGACACTGGGCACACCGTCTTTTTAGCCACTTTTTATATACAACCGGCGCTAAATACAAATAAGTATTGGTAAAACCATTGCGCCATCTTGTTCACAGCTTTCTGGTAAAACTGCGGATTTTATCTGCGGTTTTGTGAAAATGTGGTGCGAGGCAAGATAGTATTGTAACCTCGATTAACTCCATATAGCTAAAAACCCTATCAACACCAAGGGTAAAACTATTAACCTTTGCGGTTTCGATGAGAATATTACTCCCAATAAAATGACCACAAGCGCGAAGAACAAATATAATCTATCGGGAACGGAACTTCTGGTAGGAACGGGAAAGTAGGCGTGAATAGATAAAGGCGAGGTGAAATTCACAGCCCTAGAGAAAAGGCGAAGTCGCTGACAAGTCCTGTAGAAATAACTATCTTGAGCTAGGGCACTCTCTATGATGCGTGGCGATTCGCAGCGATAAACTTATAAACAAGTTTGAGGGCCTGCCTTATGATAGGGAAACGCCCCACTCTCGCTAATAGTTTGTACCCCGGATATCCCTCTATAATTTTTAAAATCGCATCGGCATTTTTGTGCGTATTGCCCGATTCATCTATTACATGGATTTCTTTCAGGGCGTCCCTGCGCGTAAGGCTTTTCGGAAGAGTTGCGGTTGTGGCATCTATGTATTTAAAGTCTGCGCTCCTCGAGGAATTGTTTATTTTTGCGACAACCGCGGAACACATAGGGCACTCGCCATCGTAGAAAATAGAGATTTTCTTTTTTTTACTCTCTCCTTTTTTTATGAAACGCTTTGTATATTTTGCGGAGTCTCCTATTTGTGACATGCGTGTAGATTTGGGTTGTTGTTATAATAGATAAATACTATGGGTATATTCTAATACGAACACTATATCAGTAAAAGTGGGTATCGTTTATGCTAGAGCGGAGTGGTGAGTTCGCCTCGACTCTATCGTTTTTGCCCATCGGCCCTTTACAAATACTAAAAAACTTGATATCATTGAAATTACGTTTATGAAAACTCCTAAAAAGAAGCAAGATATTATACAAAAACACGGAATACATGAGACAGACACTGGCTCTGCGGAGGTACAAATTGCGGTGACCACAAGTCGTATAAAGGAACTTTCGTCTCACCTAAAAAAGAATCCCAAGGACATGCATTCTAGAAGGGGACTTTTGGCGATGGTAAGTAGGCGCAGAAAACTTTTAAGCTATCTGGAGAAGAATTCCCCAAAGAGTTATAAAAGCCTCATTAAGACGCTGAATCTTAAAAAGTAAACTTTGTAGATGGCAATAATTCCTAATAAGAACCAGAGAGTCGGTATTTTCATAGACATCCAAAACCTTTATCACTCTGCGAAAAACTTGTATGGTGGTCGCGTAAACTACGCGGAGCTTATCAAGAAATTAACTAAAGACAGAAGTCTTGTGCGTACACTCGGATATGTTGTTCGCTCTGATCCTGAGACTGGTGAAGATAGTTTTTTCGAGGCTCTTGAAAAGGCTGGCATTGAGTTGCGCATGAAAGACATCCAAGTTTTTTCTGGTGGCGCGAAGAAAGCCGACTGGGATGTGGGAATTGCGATAGATGCAATTCGTATGGCGGGGATGTTTGATGTTATGGTTCTTGTCTCGGGAGATGGAGATTTTATCCCTATGGTTGAGTATTTACAAATCGGTCTTGGTAAGGGCGTTGAGGTTGCTGGGTTTGGCAAAACTACATCATCAAAACTAAAAGAAGTTGCGGACAGCTTTATGGACCTAGACGGTATGTCGCGGATAGTGTTTAAGTCAGCAAAGTCATCGGCACAGAAAAAATAAAAAAAATAAAAAAATGAATTTAGAAAAAAAGACATTTTCAAAAAATATTGCAGGAAGAGATCTTACACTAGAGGTTTCAAAGCTTGCGGGGCAAACAAATGGAGCGGTTTTAGCAACTTATGGTGAGACTACTGTTCTTGCGACGGTTGTTATGGAAAACACGGACATAGACAGGGACTATATGCCGTTAGCCGTTGATTATGAGGAAAAGTTTTATGCGGCGGGGAAGATTCCTGGTGGTTTTTTCAAGCGCGAGGGGCGCCCATCAACAAGCGCGATTTTATCTGGGCGACTAATAGATAGGACAATTCGCCCACTTTTTGATAATAGGATTCGTCGTCCAATTCAAGTTGTAGCAACCATCCTTTCTTACGATGAGGAAAACAGTCCTGACTTTGTTGCACTTATAGCTTCATCGACCGCGCTTGGTATTTCTGATATTCCATGGGGAGGCCCTGTTTCTGGCGTTGGTGTTGCGAACATCAATGGAGACATGGTGATAAATCCAAAGAAAAGCGAGATTGTAGGTGGGGATACGAAAGTAGAAGCATTTTTTGCTGGATCTGGAGAACACATAAGCATGATTGAACTCGGTGGAGATGAGGCGATCGAGGACATCGTGGTTGAGGCCGCTACTCTTGCGACAAAAACAATCAAGGAGCTAGTGGAGTTCCAAGAAGACATTATAAAAGAAGTGGGTCGTCCTAAAAAAGAAATTATTTTTCCGGAACCATCAGTAGAGTTTACTGGAGAATTGACGGATTATCTTGCGCAAAAATTACAAGACGCTGTTTATGTAGAGGACAAAAAGAGCAGGGCTGATAAGGTTTGGGAGCTGAGAGATGAACTAAAGACGCGACTTGCGGAAAAGTTTAAGGAGGACATGGGGCACTTTGACATACTCTTTGAAAAGGCACTCGATGATATTATTCACAAAAATGTTTTAGAGTCCGATAGGCGCGCTGATGGGAGGGCACTTGATGAGGTTCGTGATTTACACACGGAGACCAACCTCTTTTCACGCACACACGGTTCGGCGCTTTTTGTTCGCGGTGACACGCAGGCATTAGGAATTACAACCCTTGGGCCTCCCGGTGACAAGCAGATGATTGACACACTTGAAAGCTCTGATAAAAAGCGGTTTATGTTGCACTACAATTTTCCACCATTTTCAGTTGGTGAGGCGAGGTCTTTTCGCGGACCGGGGAGGCGCGATATCGGACACGGTGCATTAGCAGAAAAGGCAATCGTACCACTTATTCCCGATGAAACTGAGTTTCCATATACGATAAGGGTGGTGTCCGAGATACTATCATCCAATGGTTCCTCGTCTATGGCGACAGTATCAGCTGCGAGCTTGAGTTTAATGGACGCGGGTGTTCCACTAAAAGCCTCAGTTGCGGGAATCGCAATGGGGCTGATTATGGGAGAGGATGGCGTACGCAAGATCCTAACCGACATTCAGGGGCCGGAGGATCACTACGGAGATATAGACCTTAAGGTTGCCGGCACCAAAAACGGTATAACCGCGATGCAGATGGATGTAAAAATTCAGGGGATAACTTTAGATGTTTTCACGGAGACGCTTGAAGCCGCAAAAAAAGCGCGCCTTCATATATTAGACGCGACTGACAAAGAGTTAAGCTCCGCGCGACCGGAGCTTTCGGAATTCGCGCCGCGTATTATTTCCACACAAATTGACTCTGAGCGTATCGGTGAGATTATCGGTCCAGGTGGAAAGGTTATAAACGGTATTATTGAGAAAACCGGAGTTGAATCTATCGATATTAATGACGATGGGATGCTGTTTATAACAGCCTCAGGTAAAGAGACTGCTCAAAAAGCATTGGCGGAGGTTGAGTTGATTCTCAAGGAGATAGAGGTAGGCGAAATAGTTGAAGGAGAGGTTGTAAAACTCTTAGAGTTTGGCGCAATAGTTGATTTGGGGGGTGGTAAGTCCGGCTTAGCGCATGTCTCAGAGCTTGCGGATGGTTTTGTAAAAAATGCTGAAGACATTGTTAAGCTTGGTGATAAGATAAGAGTAAAAGTCATCAAAAAAGAGAACGGTAAAACTTCTCTTTCTCTAAAACAGGCAGAGAAGTAGCTATGTGGATAAGTAGCCTTATATAGTATTACTTTTATGTGGTATTATTACAGTAATTATGAATGGAACACCACAGGGACCCGCCCCCTTACCAGATAACAAGCGAGTACCAACACCGCCTGGCGGTGGTCAGTCTCCACCTATACCACCAACTCCTAGAGGTGGTGATTCTCCTGGCGCCCCACCATTACCACCCCCACCTATACCTTCACCCCCACCACCAACCCCACCCACAACACCGCCTTTAAAAACTGGCGATCCCACTGGCGCGCCAATATCTCCTCTACCTCAACAACCCCCAAGTGGAGTTGGCACCCCACCGCACCCACCTATCACTCCTCCGGTAATAAATGTTCCTTCTTGAGCCCCCCCCCCCCGCCCCCCACGGCCCCC
>CAZMCG010000035.1:0-4716 GCA_964565105.1 uncultured Candidatus Saccharibacteria bacterium | reverse complement strand
AATTGCCAGAATTAAAAATAGAACCAGAACCAAAAACAATAGAAGAAATTTTAGAGGGCTTAAGGCCTCCTGAAAGAGAAGTTCCGCTTACTCTTCAGGAAATACAAGAACAAGAGCAAAAAATGAAAGAAATTTTAGAAAGATTAAGGCCAAACTAAAATAGGGGGGTTTGACCCCCCTACATATTCACAAAGGTCGACAAATAACATAAAATAAAAAAAACAAAATATGAAAAATAAAAACAAAGAAATTTCACCAAAGATAGCCGCTCTTGTATTTGGCGTGTTAGTGTTGTTATTTGCGATTGGTTTTTATACTATTGGCGCTTGGACGCCGCCAGGCGCAGCTCCGCCAGGCGCCAATGTCCCGGCGCCAATTAATGTTGGCCCAGATCCTCAAATTAAAGCAGGCCCTTTACAGGTTAGTGGTTTTCGTAATCTTGGAGGCACTATTCTTGACGGCAACGTCGGCATTGGGACGACGACACCTACAGGCCCATTACATGTTATGAATCTTTTGGTTTTTGAAACTAATGACGAAGCTATAGCAGGAGGTCTTACAGTAGGAGCATTTTATAGAACAGCAGCAGGAGTTGTAGGGGTTAGGGTGCCGATTTCTCCGGATCTTCACGTTACTCCAACAACAATAACTGATACTTTGGCTCATGGAGCAGGCTGGACCACCATTGGAACAGTTAACGTCACTAATCCAGGCGAAGGAACTCTAAGCTGGTCAGAAACAGATGATAGAGCGTGGTTAAACGCTACTCCAGACAGTGGAACAACTACTACTGAAATAGATACTGTTACCATTCAAGCAACTACCGCTGGATTGGGAGTTGGCACTCACACTGGAACTATAACCTTTACTGGAGCTGCGCCAGTAACCGGCAGCCCTGATAAAGTGACAGTAACTTTGATTGTGGTTGAGCCGCCTAAATATTTACTTTTTGACACAGCCCTGCCATTTACCGGGAACGTAGGGGGGCGCGAAGGAGCTGACCACAAGTGCCAAGTTACTGTGGATCGGCCTGCTGCGTGCATGGATGGATGGGCTTTTATGAGTTTTAGCGTGAAAGACGAAATTCAAGATATGGATGGTCACTTAGGCACCAAACGCATCGATCCTACGTTGCCTTGGGAGTTCCGCGACGGTGCGCATGCGGGTGTGAGCGCGGCGTTGAATTGGTCTGATTTGTTAGATGGAACAGCTTGGCATCAACCTTTCTTTGGTGGGCTTGACGCGAATTTTTGGACTTTTTCTACCGATGGAGGCTTGCTTCACCCTAACAACTGCGTAGGGGGCACCAGCTGGGACCCCGCTTTTTCCGGTCGCGCAGGCAACCATTTGCCCGACTTTATTTTCCCGAGTTGGTTATCTGCGCGTGATGACTTGTGTTTTGAACGGACGTCGTTGCTTTGTGCTTGCCGTACTTATACTGGGATTGGGATAGGGATATAAAGAAAATGGGGTACCCCTTGCCCGAAGGTCAGTCCTTGGTAAAAAACCAGTCAGTTTTCTTTGGCTGGTTTTTTGTTTTTGTGGGTTGTGATAGGTAGAGGAGGTAAGACCCCGCTTTTCAAAGGTCCAGTTTCTTAACAATTTCCTTGATTCTTTTTTGCATTTTTTTTGGATTTATGCTGATTTTTTCTCATATATTTTTGATAGATATTTTCCAAAGATTTTAACCCCCTTGATTGAAGAACCTTATTAGTAAGAATTAGGCTTGTCTGTTTATCACGACTATCTTTGTTACGCGAGAGATATCTTCTTAGGCGAGAGCGAATAAATGCATCAAGTTCTTCAAAAATTTGTTTGGTTTGTCTAAGTTCGTAGTAATGCCTAAAGCCTAAAATCTGATTATTTAATTGTCAGATCCGGTTTCAACAAATAGATGCCGGCTAAGATGTGTGAGATAGAATTGCCGATAAGAAGGCTTTGATTTGAGCCAGGAGATAATTTGAGAAATTGAAAACTTGACACAGATTTTTTGGGAATATATAATGAAGATAGAATGATTCAAAAAACTTCCTTAGACAATTTGGCGGGAATGATAAAAAGGGGTTTTGATAATGTTGATAAAAAATTTGATAATGTTGATAAAAAATTTGATAATGTTGATAAAAAATTTGATGATGTTGATAAAAAATTTGAAGAACAAAGAAAAGCAATATCTGAAGATGTTAAGAGATATATAGGTGTGTTGACTGAAGATTTTGATAGTAAAGTCCAGATGATAGTTGAGCAATATGAATCAATCAATGAAAAATTAGATTCTCATGAGAATAGATTGTTTAATATAGAAAAGAATATAGAAATTATGAAAGTTGATATTAGTTTTATTAAAGGTTCTTTAAAACAAAAAGTGGATGTTGAAGATTTTAGCGTTTTGGAGAGAAGGGTGATCTTAATTGAAGCAAAGTTGAAGAGATAGTATATAAAATAATAATGTATCTCTTCTTTACCTTTCGCTAACGCTCGGGTAAATGAATAAACAAGCATGAATCTATCGGGGTCAGAATCTGCTTTATAATTATTTTATAATATTATGAAAAAAACAATTTTTTTATTAAGCGCGCTAATAATTTTTGGTTTGGGTTTTTCTTTTAATGCTTTTGCTGCCAATAAACCAGTTACTGGTTATGCTTGGTCAGAAAATATTGGTTGGATTGACTTTAGTCCAGCAGTGCATGGAGGAGTATATATTGATTCTGTTACTGGCAATATGACTGGTTATGCTTGGTCAGAAAATATTGGCTGGATTGACTTTTATTTACCAATACCGATTGGTAAGAGTCCTACGTATTCAGCTCGTGTTGATTTAGGGGGGGCAAATATGGGTGAAGTTTCTGGCTGGGCAAGGGTTTTGGCCCATGGTGGTGGTTGGGACGGTTGGATAAAGACAAGAGGTGTTGCCACTGACCCTGCTACCACTCCTTACGGAGTTTCTATTGATACCGTGACTGGTCATTTTTCTGGCTGGGCTTGGTCAGATATGGTAGTTGGTTGGATAAGCTTTAATCATGCTGATCCTGAAGCTACAGGAGGAGGTCTTTATAGAGTAGAAGTTGATCCTGGTCTTTTTGTGCCGCCTAATCAGCCGCCCACGGCTATAAATCTTTTAGTAAATTCTACAGGTCTTTGTAATATTGAGCATCCTGCGGTTTTTCTTGAATGGACATTTAGCGATCCTGATGCTGGTGATATTCAATCAGCTTTTCATGTTCAAGTAGATAATGATCCTGGTTTTCCTTCTCCAGAAGTAGATTCTGGAAAAGTAATCTCTTCTCACAATGAATTTGCTCCCTCTCCTCTTGCTTTTAACACTACCTATCATTGGCGGGTAATGGTTTGGGATAATCATGTCCCAGCTGCAGCTTCTGTTTGGGCGACTGGCACTTTTGCTACTATTGCTCATCCTTGGCCAGATCAAGATTCTCCACATTTTGATTTTATCTGGTGGCCTGAACGGCCAACTGTTGACGAGGTAGTCCAATTTACTGACAGAACACAATTTCATAATCCTGATCCACTTGTTGTTAGAACATGGAAATGGGATTTTGAAAATGATGGTATAATTGATTCAACAGATGAACATCCAACCCATATCTTTACTGATCACGTAAAGCATACTGTTAGGTTAAGAGTTACTGATGGCATCGGTTTTGGTCCTTGTTATATTGAAAAGTATTTGACCCCTGTTATGCCCCTACCAGAGTGGTGGGAAGTTGCGCCTTTTGGCTTATTAAACAATACTTTAGTTGGTATTGTTGATAGGATTAATAGCGCTCGTAATCCAAATTTAACAAGAGAACCATTGTTGGCTTTTTATTCTATAAGGAAGACTTTTGCAGGTTTTTTCTACGAAAAAATCTATTAAAAAAGTTGACAGCTGTTTTTAAAAAGCTATTATGATGATTGAGGGGGTGCGAGATAGATTCTCTAAGGACAGATGGTTTTTAATGAAGGAGGCCAATGGGATATCCCTGGCAGATGTCCAGCCAGATTTTAAAACACAGCCAAGAACATTAAGACTGTTCCCCCTTACTAAAGAAGGGCGCTGAAAGCGTGCTTTTTTAGTTTAAGAAATTGTGATAAAATAAGTTTAGGCGATGAAGCTTCGCTTCACCTTCACCCTTCGCTCGACTTCGTCTTGCTCGGGTAAGAGAATATAAAGGTCGATTTTTTAAGAGGATAGACCTTAAATTATGCACACAAGCAAAGCAAAGTGTCGAGAAGAGAACAAAGTTCTCTTCGAGTCAAAGAAAAAAACAATAAAGAAGGAAAAATTGGTCGGTAAAATTTCTCATTATTTTGGGAACATTAAAGTGGCGGTTATTGAACTATCAACTGTTTTAAAAGTTGGAGATACAATCCACATTATTGGTGGTGAAGAGACGGATTTTACTCAAAACGTTAAGTCAATAGAGGTTGAATATAAAAAAGTAAAAGTGGGTAAAAAAGGAGAATCAGTCGGAATAAAAGCTAAAGAAAAAGTTCGAGAGGGTTACCGAGTCTTTAAGGTTTAACTTACAGTGGTCAGGCCTCTGTAACAGATTCAAATATCTTATGAAATTCATAGCGGATTTTCACATTCATAGTAAATATTCCCGCGCCACTTCTCCTCAGATGGACTTAGAGAATCTTGATAAGTGGGCGAGGATTAAGGGGATAAAAGTTTTAGGAACGGGCGATTTCACACATCCTGAATGGCTT
>CAZMCG010000034.1:0-4920 GCA_964565105.1 uncultured Candidatus Saccharibacteria bacterium | reverse complement strand
ATGTGAGATTCACATACTATCTACAATAGATGTAACATAAAAGTTGGGGGTTGTCTTATCTCTTACCGAGTAAAAACTTCTCGAGAAACAAGACTGTCACATAGTTTAAATAATCTCTGTTGTCCTTCTTTGAAAAACCATGACCTTCGTTTTTTGCTAATAAGTACCAGGCATCCATTTTGTTTTTTCTAATAGCTTTAACTATCTGCTCGGACTCAGCTACTGGAACGCGCGGATCGTTTATGCCGTGGACAACGAGCATTGGTTTTTTGATCTTGAAAGCGTTTGTTAGCGGTGATATTTCTAAAAGAAACTTCCTCATTTTAGGATTCCTTTCGTCCCCATACTCTTCGCGCCTGAGATCGCGTCTGTAGCTTTTAGTGTTCTCTAAGAATGTAACAAAATTACTGATCCCTACTATATCTATTCCCGCCTTGAGCTTATTCCCATAATGTATCATGGACGCGAGTACCATATATCCGCCGTACGAGCCCCCGGTAACTGCGACTCTTTTCTCATCTAACTCCGGCTGCTCCTTTATCCAGTTGAGTAGGCGTCCTATGTCCTTAACAGAGTCTTCTCGTTTAAAACCATTGTCGAGTGATAAATAAGTTTTCCCATACCCCGAGGAGCCGCGTACATTTGGCGCAACAACTGCTATGCCCATTTCGTTTAGGAAATACTGATTGATCGGGTTGAACCTTGGCAGGGACTGCCCCTCTGGTCCGCCGTGGATATCTATAAGAACTGGATGCGGCTTGTCGCTCTTTGGTGGCTTGTAGTAAAAAGCCGGGATTTTTCTACTTACACCATTAACTTTGTCGAAGGTTTTGTATTTAATCAGCTTTGGTCCTATAAACTTATTGGTGTCCAGACCGCCGACCTCTCCTTCTGTCCATCGCTCGAGCTTGTTGGTATTAATATCTATGACGTATACATCGCCTGGGGTCTTTGAGTTATTAGATGTAAAAGCCAGCCTGTTTCCATTAGGGTGAAAGCGGAGCATATATATTAAACCCTTAGGTATATTATTTAATTTCTTGTGCTTTTTAGTTCTCGTATTCATAAGGTGTATCTCACCTATGCCATCTCGATTAACAACAAAGGCGAGTTTATCTCTTTGCTTGGACATGTTTATGCTAACAACGCCCCACAAAATACCTTTTGTTAGAGGGGTGAACTTTCCCTTGTCAACGTCATAGTAGTGAAGCTGCCGAAACTCACTTCCTTCGTCAGAAACTATAAAAATTCCCTTGCCGTCTTCAGACCAAAGCGCACCGCCATAAGAAACTTTTTTGCCCCCTGGATTTACTTGCTCTTTCTTCCCAGTTTTTACATTTAAAATGTAATACCGGCTTTCGCTAACAGATATATATTCATATACCAATAATTTTTTGTCATCTGGGGACCAGTCGCCAACACCCCAAGCCCCCTCGCACCTGAGAAGTAATTTTTCACTTTTGGGCGAATACGGGTCTATCAGATATAAATCCCAATCCTTGCCATTGCGCCTTGTGCTGCTGTATACAAACTTATCTCCCTTATTCGACCAGCTAACAGATCCGTTATTTGATACACCGTCTGTGAGCATCGAATATTCTTTCGTTGTCCAGTCGAAGAAGAAAACCTGCCTGGATTCACTACCCCCAATATCCTTTAGAAAAGTGAAGCCCTTTCTTCTAAAATTTGGTGAAAAACTGCCGCTAATAACCGGTTCTTCAAAGAAGGTTATTTGCTTCCTGACTCCACCTGGGGTTTTTATGTAATGGAATTGTTGGGTGTTGCCAAATCGCGTTGCTATCAATACTCCATCTCCATTAGGGTGCCAGTCACTTGTATACGCCGAGCGTGTATTTAAATATTGCGACATTCGGCTAATAACACCGCTCGGGACTTCAGGAATATTTTCAGTGATGAAGTTGCTCCACTCTTGCCTCGCTGTGCTTTTCTTGGTCATTCTTGTCACAATCTTATTTTTTTATACACAAAGGAATGAGGGGGCGCGGTAATACCGCGCCCCCTCTTGCTGATCTGCACGATCAGTTCGGGAAATCGCCGTTGTCGTCCATCGTGGTACCGTCTGGCGGGTCTCCTCTGCCACTCATGGTGGTCTCCTTTTGTTAATAGTGAGCTTTTGCCCACTTACTGTCTGCAATTGTATTAAATCTTGAAATTTTGTCAATACGCTTGTAATATCCCAATACCTTAGAATCACCCCCTATGATATAAGGACGGCGTACAAAAATACCTGCGCGCGCTTCTATAGCCCAATCTAAGCTATAATAATGTAATGCCTATAGAACAAGAAATGATAGAAATATTTACTTACACTCATACCCAAAATTTTAACACATACAAGCCCTAAAATTAGGCGCAGAATGCATAAACATCAAACGCGAATTAGTAGAGCCCTAGGGAATGAACCCAGGGCTCTTGGTAGCTACTAACTGCAACAATCGCAGAAGTGGCAATGGTCTCCTCGCCGGCATTCGTCACAAATACGATTACCACGATTAAAAGTACTTGTAAAGTACAACATACTATCACCTCCTTTCACCAAGAGTGTATCACAAACTACTCTCTAGGGCTAAGGCGTAACTTCTCTTTTAAAAAGCTTCTAAATACATCCATCTCTTTTTGATAAATCGGAAGCCTCTCGGCGCGAACTGCCTGCTCTTTTGGTGGAATAACTTCTTTTGGGACTTTCTCTCCCATTTCTCTTCTTATAACACGCTCCCTCCCATTCGCGCGCCACTTTTTATAAGCATCCCCACCGTTATAAATCCAAAAACCAAAATTCGCACTATCATCTATAGAAATACGCACCTCTGAATTAACGTCCCTGTTTTCATAAAACTCGCGCAAAAGAGTTCTGAATTTTTCGAGAATACCTTCGTTGTCTGCATCCTCTTCGGCAGTAACTTTAACCCAGGGTGCGGGACAGCCATAATCCGCATGCCCTTCACATGAACCAGTTGTCCGAATACCCAAAAGATTCAGGGCCGAAACAAGACCCTCTATTTTTTCATCAATCCCTCCCCACTCGTCAAATATTTTGTCCATTTATATACATAAATACATGCATACATGTATATATCAAATCTTTATATAAGGCCACCCATAATTTTAGACAAGGTAATAACAAGTTAAGTCAGGCTTATCTGATAGGATTTTGTTATGAATTACATAAATTCTAATGGGATTTAAATTTCTCTATAATATTTTTATATCCCTCTTCCTCTACGATATCCCAGGATTTTTTATACGGTTGATTCTCTTTGTCCTTTTCTATATTTTTATCCAGCCTGCTTTTATCTTTAAACACATCTAAATAGATGTGCTTGTGAACTGCGTGTACAAGAATGTGATTCTTAGTTTTTCTATCTTCCACATTCGGAAACATTTTCTTCCAAATACTTTTAATATCTAACTCCTTTGTGTTTTTAGTGAGTAGATGGTGTATAAGTTCGTGCGTGAGAATATCAACGAAGTCCTCTTTCTTTGTGTCAGCGCCAATCACAACAGGATTACTAAATGCTCCGCGTCCCACAACGATATGTGCATCGATAATATTCTCGGCAAATTTAAGGCCAAGAAAATCGCACATACCGGCAAGTAAGTCCCCCTCGTATTCTTTCCACTCCTCTTTATACTCCCTCGCACTCGCTTCCAGCTCCCTGGGCGACGGTGGTTGCCAGTCCTTACCTTTATGGGCACGAATAGCTTCTTCAAAAACACTATTGAGAAACCATGAGTGATAAATGTTTATTTTTGGGAAACTGCTTTGATCGCTCATTATTAATAATTAATATAACAGGGGTTTGATGGAGTACAAAGCAGGGACACTCTCCACTCATCGCCGCCCTCAACCATATTTATGCCAGAAAGCTTAACGGGCTTAATAACATATTGTCTTGGTTCCCCCTTAACGAATGCCCTCATCTCCTCTGGCGAGTTGGTAACTAATGCCTTAGGAATGGAGAGACCGCACTCAGCGGCAATCTTAAGTTAATTCGGTTATAAAACTCCATGAAGCTAGGATTTCAAGGAGTGCAATATATATGTGACCCTATGCAGTCAATTATCCTTTCTAGCAGAATAGTATTCTTTTAATTCTTTTATTTTTTTGCCAATAGGAGGGACATTATATTTTTCCCTTTCACTATCAGGGGTTTTTTCATTAACTGGATATGGCTCAATCGTCTTACTATCCGAAACCTTAAATTGTGTGCCGTACTTCTGTTTTTCCCCACGCTCTACTAAATACCTATCTGTCGCAGCCGCAAATAGCCATTTTGCATCTTCATATCCCATATTCATACTTCGCTTAGCCAGAGATATGGCCTTTTTTATATTATCTGAATGCTGAAAAACCATAGCTGCGTGATAATAATCAACAGCCTCTAGTTCACCGCTTTCCAATATCTCTAAAGTTCTGTTTTGTCTCTCTTTATCTCTCGGAAATAGATAATCCTTCCAATACGATTCAAACTTATCCGAGCCAGGAGCTGGTGCTTTATGCCTATCTCCCTGGTCACTATCAAACATTGTTTTTAATTCTTTGTTCATAAATCAATCCTATCAAAATGTCTAAAAATAGAAAATACCACTTCAATCCCGTCTAGACCCACCATCCCACTGCGCCTTCTTTTCAAGTTACGAACCGGCAGCTTTTTGCCACCGTACTGACGGTAATAAAGCAAATTTAACAAAAAAATCAATAGAGTGTCCTGGTTCATATAATAGTATCCACCCAGCTAATCAACAAAGACATGAAAGGAAGATATTCCTCGCACCATATGACTATACACACCACCGTCCTATCAGGAGCGGCATCTATAGCCCACTGAGCATATCTAGTGGGCAATCTAAGTAAAAAAGTAAAACGTCGAGTGAGTATTATAAAAAGTTGTAACCTGG
>CAZMCG010000033.1:0-4979 GCA_964565105.1 uncultured Candidatus Saccharibacteria bacterium | reverse complement strand
CGCTTGCCCTCACTAACCCGACAAAAAGCCTTAGGTGAGAATCACAAAAACTTGAAACCACACAAGCGGGCTCGGAACATATTATAACTTTTCCTCATCCTTATTCAACTGCCTACCCACATAGTTATCCGCTTTCATAATAAGCACTTTTATCCGCCTCAAACCCTTATCTTTTGCCTTTGTTAAAAACACATCCATGCGATCTAGCGAAATATGTATCGCTTGATTATTCCGCCCTCCCTTTTTACCGCCCCCATCCTCTATGCGAGGTACAGCAATCGCCATTAGGTACACAATGATGCCTAACGAAATCATTAGAACTAATTGTAGAATTAAGTCGTACATAAGGTTAGTGAGTAATAAATAATAGGTAGTAGGTAGGAACTTTTTGGGTCATTTTATATCTCGTACCTCTCAAAACGCCCTATATTGATGTTTTCACCTAATTTCGCAATAGCACCCTTAACTAAATCTTCAATTGTTTTCTTATCATCTCTTATGTATGACTGTGCCATTAATTCTTCAATATTCAGGGGACTCATTGCTGCGATTTGCATAGAAATCTCGTGCGAGAGATTTTTAAATTCATCGTTACGCGCAACAAAATCAGTTTCGCAATTTAGTTCAAGTAAGACGCCAACGCGATTGTTATGTATATAAGCATCAATCATCCCAGCATCTGCATTGCGACCCGCGCGCTTCCCAGCCTTAGCTAGTCCACTCTTTCTTATTATCTCTGTTGCTATTGATAAATCGCCACCCGCCTCATCAAGCGCCTTCTTACACTCCATAACCCCCGCACCCGTCATCTCTCTTAGTTTTTGGACTTCAGACACTTTTGTCATTATACTTTTTTGTTATCTTTTTCAATTTTAATCTCAGGTGAAGCATTAATTTGCTCTTTTAAAACCTCATCCCGTCCACCTGTATCCTTGTCGCGTATACCAAAGCCACGGGTATGAGTAGACGCAGGAGTTGAGCTCTCATCTTTTTGAGCACTTTTCACCTCTTCTGCTTTTGCGGCTTTATCCTTTCCCCTCATAATTGCTTCTTCAAGAAAATTAAAAACAATTTCTAAACTTTTCGGGTTCTTATTATTCACTGGAATCACATAATCTAGAAGAGTTGGATTAGTATCTGTATTTACTATAGCTATAACAGGAATGTTTTTTTGTCTTGCCTCTTTTGCGGCATATTCATTTTCCCTTACGTCAGCGATAAAAAGAGCGTCAGGCATTTTATCTAGTGTTTCAATGCCACCCAGTAATCTATCAAGCCTAGCAGTCTCACGATCTATTTTTAATCGCTCTTTCTTTGTGTATTTTTCAAATCCACCCTTCACCTTGTCTTCTTTGAGTTTCTTGAGGTACAAAATCCTCTTAGAAATTGTCTTGAAATTAGTAAGTGTGCCACCGAGCCATCGCTCAGTAACATATGGTAACTCAAGCTTTATGGCGACTTTCTTGAGCCCACCTTTTACGGCGGGGGTTGTGCCAACCATTAAAATTACCCCACCATCACTTGCTATTTTTTGTAAAGCGCTTCCCGCGTCTCTGAGATGCTTTATAGTCTCTTGTAAATTAATAATTTCAAAACCAGAGCGAGTTGTAACTATAAACTTTCTCATCAAGGGGTTTGTTCTTGATTTTGAGCGTCCGTAAAAGGCACCCACTTCCATCATCTGGTGAAATAATTCCTCATCCTCAGGTGGTAAAGAAAACTCTCCTGTAAGAGATTTAATTATTCCCCCTTGCGCACTCTTACTACCCGTAGTCTCCGATAAAGAGGAGTTTTGCTCGTTGGTAGTCTCTTCTGAAAAGAGACTTTCTTTTCCCTCTTCGACAACTTGCCCTGGGCTCGCCGAAGAAATTCGGTCCGAACCAGAAGGGGCGCTCCCCTCTTCTGTCTTGTTATCCAAAGTCCCCATAGGGTCTATAATCTCTTCTTGCTCGTCTACGTTATTATCAGAAGAGGGTTGTGGGGAAGGATTTATAATGCTTTTCATATCTTGTGTCACGAACAAAAGTATATCTACTAAAGGTCAAGGTGTCAAAGTATAATATCAATAACTAGATTAAAATAACCGGAGCTCACGCCGTAGAAAATCTTTTATCCCCAGAAGTGAGCTAAAATTTACTATTTACTATTTGGGATTTGTTTTTTATGACCCTTGCGCCATTCATCTATTTTTTTATGATCTCCGGAAAGTAAAACTTTCGGAACTTTGTATTCTTTCCCTTTATACTTGAAAATCTCAGGACGAGTATAAACTGGCACGCCAACACCATATCTCTTTTCTTCTAACGACTCCTCCTTGCCAAGAACTCCCTTTATTTGTCGCGATACTGCATCAACCACAACCATAGCTGGTATTTCTCCGCCTGTTAAAACATATGGGCCGATAGAGATTTCCTCAATCCTCCCACCAGAGGTTTTCCACATATTAGTGGAAAATATCTTTTTTATACGCTCATCAACTCCCTCATATCTCCCAGCTATCAAAACAATATGCTTATATTTCATAAAGCTCTCCGCCATTTTATTATTAAATTGCTCTCCTGAGGCTGATAATAAAATGATTTTGAAGTTTTTCTTGCCTCGGATGGCTTTGCGTATCGCGCGGACAATTGGTTCAATCGCAAGAACCATACCTGGCCCTCCTCCGTACGGCTTGTCGTCAACCTTTCTATGCCTTTCGTCTCTTGAAAATTCTCGCAAATCATAAAGCTTCACCTTAATTCGGCGCTCTTTTATAGCCTTCCCAATAATTGATTTCTTAAAATAGGCATCAAATACCTCAGGAAACAGTGTAATTATATGAAATGTCATTTTTCTAGGTTTTAGGTTATCCTCCTTCGCTTGAGGCTTCGGACGGACACGGTAGTTGCTAGTTTCTAGAAGTATGGATTATCAATGAGGAGCCCCTCCAATCCTGCTCCCTACGCTGCCAAAACCCCGAGAGGCGGGTGAGTGGTAGGGATTAGGGATTATGTTTTCTATAGACTCGGCACGCATATTTAAATTATGAATCATGAAGTATGTAATATGTAGTATATAGTATGTAGCCGAGGATAGGCTATAAATAGAAAAACCCCTTAGGGGGCTTTTCTAAAGTCACGCCTGCGACTATTTCATGTCCTTGATATCTTCTATAACTTTATCTACTGCCCCCGATATCGGCTCTATAGGTCCCGCCTCTGATGCGGGTGTTGGAGTCCCCTGCTTTTCCTGTTGCGCGGGGACGCGTCGCCCCCCCTCCGGTTCCTCAATTTTCAAGTTCACTCGAGCGTTGTTTTTCACGCCAACAATCCTGAGTAATGAACGGATTGCCTTAGCAGTACTCCCATCGCGCCCGACAACCTGCCCCATGTCCTGTCGGTTTACATGCAGTGATAAAAGCACGCCCATTTCATCAATCTTCCTCTCAATCCTCACATCATCCGGATTATCAACAATAGATTTTACAAGAAACTCAAGAAATTTCTGATCTATGTAATCTGCCATTCTTTCTTACAAACATTCCGACCTTTCCCTATAATAAATCTTGGACTTGTCCCGAAAGACCATTCTATCAAAAATACAACCCAAGACTCATTATCTAATTTCTATTTCTATACTTTACTGACTTTCTTTTTCTTTTTCAACCACTTGCTCTGAATTTATGGGAGGAACTTCTTTTTCGGACACTTCCGGGTCGGTCTGTGTCGGGTCTGAGTTGGTCTGTGTCTGAGACTCTTCCCCTGCCCGTAAGGGCGTCTTTTCCTCTAGAGTTTCCGTATTGGCATGCGCTTGGGTTTCTTTCTTTACTTCAACTTGCGCCTGAGGTTTTTCTTTATGCCCCCCTACACCACCCTCCACGCCAGTTTGCGCCTTAGTCTCGTCGTTGACCTGCACTTTTGCACCAGCGTCAGGTAAACTGCCATCATTATCTTTGGTCTTCTTTTTCTTCCTACCCCCACGAACACTATAAGTTTGCGCAGTGTCTTCTCCGGAAGATTTTTTCAAAATTTGCGAAACACGAATAGTTGGCTGTGCACCATTATCAATCCAATAATCAACACGCTCTTTGTTTATTTTAAATTGGTTAGTGTGGGGATTATA
The DNA here is from genome assembly GCA_964565105.1 of uncultured Candidatus Saccharibacteria bacterium. Classification (GTDB taxonomy): domain Bacteria; phylum Patescibacteriota; class Minisyncoccia; order UBA6257; family Colwellbacteraceae; genus CAZMCG01. The sequence continues at coordinate 878 of CAZMCG010000033.1, read as the reverse complement.
CCACCCTATGTCCTCAACAAATTTACCGTCTAATTTCGCGCGAGCCTCCTGAACAATAATGCGAAAAGTCCTTTGATTCTTGCGTCCTACAATTTTTAGTTTTATCGCTAACATACTTGCAATAGCATAAGGTCGAGCAAAGCTACTGTCAACCCAGTTGTACCTACCCGGGTGCGCGTTATAACCCCGTGAGCCTCCTGTGACTATGAAAATAAATATAATAGCGATACCACTCTATATCGCTATTATTCAACTAACACCGCAAACAAACAGCACGCATCGCGGAATATTTGGAAGATACAACTTCAGTTATCACCACCAAAAAACTGCCTCAAAAGCTCTGGGTCGTTGTATGCCGGGCCGTCGGGCTCAATACCCTGGACTAACACAATGATGTCGGATGTCTGACCCTCCACGCTTGCCCCAGCGGAGATACCAATTGGTTGTCCCTTCTTTACATGTACTCCAGGTTGGACAACCAATTCGTATTCTCCAATTATTGAAAAAGATATCCCAGAGGCGATGCCGTCTTCTGACTCTTTGTCTATCCTTCCGCTCACTTCTCCTGTCTGCATCACGGTCGCTACGAACTGTCCGTCAAATGGAGCGTATATGTTGATGCCATCGGGGAATTGAAATCCCATTGCGGTAATGCCCATATGTTCAAGTTTGTTGCCAGTTGCGCAATGTTTCTCGTCAAAAACGATACAACTACTGTAGTCTCCATTTAGAACCACATTATCCACGGGGCTTTTTTTAAGCGGGAAATCTCCGAGTCCAAAAAAAAGAATAACTGCAAGAAGCACAAGTGCTAATGCGGATAGTTTAATTGTTTTATCTTTGAGAAAACTCATGTGTCAATTTATATATGTGTTTAT
>CAZMCG010000032.1:0-5180 GCA_964565105.1 uncultured Candidatus Saccharibacteria bacterium | reverse complement strand
TAGATATCACCTTGTATTAAAATTGTACACCACAAATCTACTAAATTTGAGGGGTGAATTTAGGAGCTTCCGCCGAAGGCGGATCAGCCTCCGGCTGACAACGACAGCACAATAATAATATTGTCTTTGTTAAAATTGTGAATCTTAAAACTCGCTAGTAATCATCTAGTTTCGCCACCCTCTCGTGCATCCTGATTTTTTCAAGCGCCTTAGCCTCAATCTGCCTTATCCTCTCGCGCGTTACACTAAAAACCTTTCCAACCTCTTCTAGTGTGTGCGTAACGCCATCGTCAAGTCCAAACCTCATCTCTAAAATCTTATGCTCGCGATCTGTCAAGCTCCCTATAATCTCACGAATCTGATCGCGTAAAAGCTCTTGAGAAGTAATTTGAATTGGTGTTGCAGTTGTATCATCCGGAATAAAGTCAGCAAGCGTTGATTTATCATCATCGTCTCCACCAATTGATTGCTCAAGCGATATAACCTCCTGTGAAATCTTTTGAATGTGCCTCACTTTATCAATATCCAGTTCCATCTCAATCGCAATCTCTTCAACCAGAGGTTCGCGGCCCAAGCCCTGAGCGAGCTTACGCTTCGCTTGAGTAAACTTAGAAATAGTCTCTACCATATGTACTGGAATGCGAATCGTTCGCGACTGATCAGCAAGAGCCCTTGTTATTGCTTGACGGATCCACCAGGTCGCATAGGTGGAAAACTTAAAACCCCTATCAGGATCAAATTTTTCAACAGCTTTAAATAAACCGACATTCCCCTCTTGAATCAGGTCCGAAATAGAAAGCGGACCACGATGAACATGACGCTTAGCGATTGAAACAACGAGGCGCAAATTTGCCTTTATAAGTTGTTGGCGAGCCTGCTCATCGCCCTCAGCAATACCGTAAGCCAAGTCTTTTTCTTGTTGTCGGGTCAAAAGAGCGGTACGGCCAATTTCCTTTAAATACATTTGCACACTGTCAGGAACAGCTCCTCTTATCCTTGTCGCCTCTTTTAATTCTCTACTACTTATCTCATCTGATGGTAACTTTAGTAAAGACTCAACCTCTACAACACGAATACCATCCTTTTCAAGTCTTGCATAAATCTCCTCAAGAAAATTTGTGTCCGTCTCAATGCGTGGGAAAAAATCTATAATTTCAAGGTCAGTAACAAAACCCTTACCACCCCCACGCTCCACAAGCTCTAATAAACGCTTGTCTTTACCGGACATACGAGTCTTTTTTTGTATATCTGTATTTTTGCCAGAAACAGATTTAGTTTTAAGAGTTTGACCAACAACTTTCTTTTTAAGAGTCAATTTTTTTGTAGATTTTTTTGCAGTAGATTTTTTTACCACCGACACGCCCCCCTTTACTCGCCTTGCCGGCTCCGAAGCACGCCTTAAAGATTTTGGTTTAGACACTGTTTTCCCGCCAGTCAATTCGGATACAACTCTCCTCTTATCAGAGGTAAGTTTTTTCTTATAAGATTTATGAACCACCTTTTTCTTTTTAGGCACTGTCTTCTTCTTTAATACTTGCTTCATTTTTTTACCTCGTTTATAACGAGCGTCCCTAGTAGGTCTGTAGGGAGTCTCTTTAATTTTTTTCTTTGTTTTCTTCGCTAGCATACTCTATATCCTGCATTTTTCTTAAAACAGCGTCAAACTCCTTGAGGCGCAGGGCGAGTAAGTCGTCATCCCCAGACCTTTCTGCAACTTGGACAACACTACCTATCCGCACTCTTTCCTTCTTTAAATACTCTAACGACAACTCACGAAGAAGGTTGCGCATTTCCGTGTCAAGTTTTTCTTCAGGAAAATCATCAAATAAAAACCCCGCCCGCAAGCTTATAGAATCAACAACGCTTTTCACTTGTGGCGTAACCTCATCTCCCTTTACAATAACACGATATACCTGAATATAATCCGATGGCATATATCCAACACTAGCCTCTAGATCCCCCTTAAATCTCTCGTACGCGAAAACAAATGACAATACTCGCTCCGCGACAACCTCATGTCTGCCTAGTTCTCGCTTTTCTTCTTCTCTTTTTACATCCCTCTCTTTATACTCTACACTTCCTGAATTCAACTTTTCCATCTCCTCAATAAGCTCTTTCTCTGGAATATTTACACGATAGGCCACCTCTCCTATCCAGTGTATCTTTTCAATCGGACTCCATAACTCCTTAATCTTCATAAGAACAGCGCGTACCGCAATCTTCTTCTTTTGAATATCAAAAGAAGCCTCATCTGTCAAATACCTTTCTATATAATACTCCATAGCTGTTTTTGCGCTACCCATTGCATCCTTCAAAAATCCTGGCTTTTCAACCACAGCCTGCGCTGGATCCTTATATCCACCAAGTGAAAGTAAATAAACATTAAAATCTTGCGCTCCTGATATATCTATACTCCTTTCTGACGCCTTGTGCCCCGCCTCGTCAGCATCAAATGCAAGAATAAGTTTATTTGTAAAACGCCTTAACACCCTTAAATGATCTATGGTAAGCGCCGTTCCAGAAGTTGCAACAACATTTCGCACTCCGTCTTGCCACGCAAGGAGAAAATCCATCTGCCCCTCCACAAGTAACACCTGCTGTTCTTCCATTATGGGTCGCTTACTCTGCCAAAACCCATACAACAATCGCGACTTATTAAAAATCGGTGTATCAGGACTGTTTATATATTTTCCCACGCCCTCTTTTTCAAACAGGGGAAGAATGCGCCCAGAAAAACCAACAATTTTTCCAAAATGATTATGAATAGGAAACATAATACGCCCCCTAAACCGATCTATATATTGCCCCCTCTCAGTCTTTAGGGCAAAACCAGCACGAACAATGTCAACAACAGCAAAGCCACGATTTATCAAATTCAAAGTGAGCTCGTCACTAGATTTGGGGGCATATCCAATGGCAAAACTTTGTATCGTTTCGTTCTCTAGCCCACGCTTCTTTAAGTACTCTTCCCCTTTTTTATAGTTGGTAAGTGTCTTTTCAAAAAATTCCGATGCAGCGTTATTTATCTCATACAAAACTCCAAATTGCCTTTCTTCTGCTGGATTTAAACGCTTCAATTCTACACCCGCCTTTTCTGCTAAAACACGAAGTGCCTCATAAAACTCAAGGTTTTCATAGCGCATAAGAAATTTGAAAATATCTCCCCCATCTCCACATCCGCCAAAACAATGCCAAATCTGACGCTCAGGAGAAACCACAAAAGACGGCGTTTTTTCTTGATGAAACGGACAGAGTGCCTTAAAATTTTTTCCGGCAGGCTTAAGGTCAAGATAGCCCTTAATAAAATCTACAATATCAAGCTTGTCTTTAATCTCTTCACTTGGGCGAGTCATAATTTATAAAAAATTAACCCAAAACAAAGCCGTGCCTCCGAAGCCCAGCCTCAATAATCCTATCAAAAAGCTCAGTGTGCGTTAACCCGTGCGCATTAGCTGCTTGTGGGAAAAGCGCCGTCTCTGCCATTGCTGGAATTGTATTTATTTCAAAAACATAAAGCTCGCCATCCTCGCCAATCGACATATCTGTCCTTGAGAGCCCAGACGCACCGATTACCTGATGCGCAACGCTCGCCGTCTTTTGAATGTGCCAGATAACATCATCTGCAAATCTCGCTGGGGTTATCTGATCAGACATTCCATGTATATACTTTGCACTATAATCAAATATCCCACCCATTTTTGGAATAATCTCTGTAGGTGGTAAGGGCACCACATCCCCCGCCCCGTCATCTAGAACAGCGCATGTTACCTCAACTCCGGAAATATATTCTTGAATTATTACATCATAGCCACTCACAAAGGCCCCTTGTAAAGCATCCTCAAGACCGGAGACTGTGCGAACAACATCAATTCCCACTGAGGATCCACGATCAGCGGGTTTTACAACTAATGGAAATTGTATCTCAAGATTGAACTTATCCCCATCGTTTCTATGTAAAACCTGAAATTTTGGGATATTGATGCCATGTGCTGAAAGTAGGCGACTTGAAAGGATTTTATTCATCGCGAGCGCACTTGCGACAACATCGCTCCCTGTATATGGGACATCCATATCGCGCAGCTTCCCCTGCAGTGTTCCATCCTCTCCATACTCACCATGCATCGCTATAAAAACGATGTCCGTCATTTTATTAAGCTCGTCTTCAGGAAAAGGCCACTTACCACTCTTGCTTATTACAACTGGAATAACCTCGTACTTATCCTCATCTAAATGTTCTAAAACAGCCCTACCACTTATAAGAGATATATCATGCTCGTGAGACGGCCCACCTACAAACAAAGCAACCCTCATCTTTCTCATAGAGACAATAATCTTGATACATTAATACAAAATCTATTTGGATATAAATTTTGCGGAAAATATTTTAAGTTTATCCTTGTTTTTTTCTGCTCCATGCCTTTTCTATAATAACATCAAAAGCGCCACACTCCCTTTCTTTTTATTCAACAACTATTGCCTTATACCTCTACAAAAGAGTCCGTAAGTGATAACATAGCTTGCCTGAATTATCAAACATAAACAAATAAACTCCTACCTATCCCACATAACCCATATTGCTTAAGACCTTAGGTGCTGTTGCGCGATTGTCAGTAAAACCCTGGATAACAAACAAGCCAATAATAATAAGCGCGATTGCAAGCGCAAACAACCAAGTGCTTTTCTTTATAAATTGCTTCATAGACTATCTTAAATTATAGACTTTACTATTTATATTGCTAGTTATATTTTATTTTACCCAAAACTTCAAGCTGACTAACTGGGTATCTCTCGCACGAAACAACACGCAACACATAGAAATGTATTTAATCTACCAAATAGTAAGACCTACATGTTGCGTAAACCTTGCGCCTGTTTTTCAACTTTTAGACTAGGCTTTAGGTATTTTTTATTACTTTATTTTATAAATCAACGTGACGCCTATAATTACGTCTTCCGACCCCAGCTCAATTGACTGGGTTATCCCTCTTATTAGTTCATCTGTAACAATACCCATCCCACGATGCGGAGTCGTAGCGAAATCGTTCGTATCAATTGAGGGAAGCTTACCGGACCTAAATCCCCCAGCGTCCGCGATTGTTACTGCTTTTTCTTTAGCCTGCACGATTGCCTCCGCGCACGCCTAGTTTTCTGTCTCTATTGGATCATCAACTGTGAAGGCA
>CAZMCG010000031.1:0-5464 GCA_964565105.1 uncultured Candidatus Saccharibacteria bacterium | reverse complement strand
TTTCATATACCGTGATTATCTCACAGTGTTGCACTTACTTGTTGAACCTAGTTAGCTTATAGACTTATTAAATGACTCGCGATCGTAAATCATTTAATAACTATCCATAGAAATAAAAGAAACAAAGCAAGCGAGTACTCCCTCTTATTACATAGCTTGGAGCGCAAGTACGAGCTCGCGTCAACAAAATGGCCTGTTAAAAAACTGATAATAAACGCGGCGAAGAGAATATAGATTAGGGGGTTTTTGAATTGGCGCAAGAAAAGCTTTAAAGCGGAAAATCTTTTCTCTTCCGGTAAAGCATTAGAGCCAAAACGCCCCAGGCGCAATTCAGCCTCTTCTCTTGAAGGGGCCGTGAGTTTGAGTTTTTAAATCTTTAAAGACCCCCTTAATTAATAGGTGGTGATACATTTCTATCTTTCTTTTATTATTTTTTACTTAAAGTCAGCAATTTAACGCGACGAATTTTATGTAATCTTTCTTCGCCCTTTTTTTAAAAAATACAATCGTCCTAAAAAAAGTACAACCAAAATAATCAAGAATGTAAAAATATATTTTTCTACCCTAGAGATCATCTCAGAATAAATCACATATGCCCCCCCCACATACCAACCAACAACGCCCAACCCAAGTGCTCGAACAAACGCACCTAGAAAGGTAATAATCGCAAAAGTTTTTATAGGATAACGCACTATCCCACAGAAACCAGAAATTGCCACGCCCGGGACAATGGGTAGAGCTCGTAAAATGAAAAGTACAACTTCATCACCCCTCCCACCGGTTAATCTGTTTTTGATTTTTTCCAAATCCCGCCAACTTAATCCAAGAAACTTTTTACTTTTTTCAATGGCAGGCTTACCTCCTGCATAACCTATTCCATAAACAGCCAACGAACCAATGGTTATGCCCAGGGCAACCGGAAAAGCAATAAGAAATAGCGCAAGCCAAACCACCTCCCAAAAACCCTCGTTAGTAGGCAATAAAAAAAAGCCTGATAAGAGTGGTACTAGTGGGGAGGGAATGGGGGCAACAATTTCTTCAAATAGAGTGGCGAAAAAGACGCCGAGCGCCCCATGCTCAACAACAATCACTTGTATATAGGAAATAAGTTTTTCAAGCATAATTTACTTCAACCACAACCAGGGAACTACTTATGTAGTCTACGGTATTATAGTTTTATAACGCTACACAAGGCACAATAGATAACGCTATGTAGTCGGCTTGTATATATCAAGGATTGAGACGAAAAACGCTGCGATAATTGGACCTATCACAACCCCAGATATACCAAACAAACCAAGACCTCCTACAGTTGATAGAAATATAACAAGCGGGTGCATATTCAAGTCTTTTCCAACAAGCGCGGGGCGCAAAATGTTATCCGATAAACTCACAACAACCATACCGAGCACAAGCACCACCACCTGCCACATACTTCCGAAAAAAATCATATACAAAGTTATGGGTAAAAGAATCATAAGTGCCCCAACCGCGGGAATGATAGACAAGATAATCATTATAAGCGTCAAAAAGAACACGGACTGTACGCCGACAATAAAAATGGTTATTCCACCTAAAACACCCTGAATAATGCCAAGAAAAATCGTCCCCTTGAGCGTTGCCCGACTCGTTGAAATAAATTTATCGTAAAGAGTTTTTTTAATATCACCTCCTAGTGGCAAAAGTCGTGTAAGATAAGCCAAAAGCCTTTTTCCATCTCTTAAAAAATAATACAGGGCATAAAGCATCACAAAAAGATTAATCACAAAAAGAGCTGCATTTTGAGTCCATGCTGTAAACCACCCCAAAACAACAGAGGCGGCCGCGCTTAAGATACTCCTTAACTCATCTTCAAGCGCAATATTTTCTGTAAGCCTTTGTATAATAGGAAACTCTGTTACCTGATCAATAAGGCTTTTTATTTCTATCATTGTATCTGGGGTATTTATCGTTTGATAAAGACCTACGGCTTCCTTAACAACAACTCCAGAAATAGCCACAATCGGCAGAATAACAAGTAAAAGAACGATAACTATCGTTACAAAAGCGCCTAAGTTTTGATTTTTAGTTTTTGTGGCGACTATTTTATAAATTGGATAAAAAATACCAGCTAAAATGCCTGCCCAAAACAAAGAGAACAAAAATGGAAAAAGCATTTTAAGGGATAAACCTGCGACCACTAAAAATACCGTAAATAATGCAATTTTTTGTATTTGCTGATTTATCATTTTATCAATATTCTCTGCACAACAACAATTCTACTGCGTTTTTTGTATCTTGGCTATAATTTTTTCAAAAAAAATCCACCCATACTACAGTATAAGCTTAAGGCTTGTTACTTTATCTCTCCTAAAATCTAACAATCTCGCTACAAAAATTACTATACAAGAAACCTACGACCCTTCATGTCTTGGATGCTCATGCCCCATTTTTCACCTTTTACCCAAGCGCTTGATATGACTCTCTTTTATTTTCATAAATTCATCGGCGTCTAATCCATGCTTTTTACCCTTAACAGGCCTTGCCTGTATTCTTAACAGGTCAGTCCTGTTAAGGTTGTTAATTAATTATAGAAAACATCAAAAAGCTTGAGTAGAGTGATATAATCACGCACAATGTTAGTAAATGTTAGTAATGGCTAAAAGTATTCTTTTGATAATTGCCCTGTTCTATGTGGGCTATGGTGCGTATTTTCTCTTAGCGCAGAGGAGTATGCTCTACCACCCAAACTTTCCGACGAAGGGTGATTTTCATAATTGCCCGGCTTTTGATGATAGTGAAAAAGTGAATATGAACGGTACCAGAGCATATTACAAACACGCAGGCGAAAGTATAGTGGTGATGTACGGTGGCAATGCAGGGTCGGCATGCGACAGGAGTTATCTTAAAGTTGTCTTTGACAACGCGGGACACTCATATCTTTTTGTTGAATATGCAGGATACGGCGGGGACACGAAAAAGCCGTCGCGTAAATTGCTTCTAAAAGACGCCGAAAATGTCGTATCATTTTTGAAAGAAAAAGAATACAAAAGAACGATACTTTTTGCCGAGAGCATCGGCACGGGCGTGGCAAGTTATCACGCCTCACTTCTACCGCCTGACAAAATGATTTTCATAGCTCCGTTTGATAAGTTATCAAACGTAGCAAAGTCGCACTTCCCTTTTTCTTTGTACCCGATGAATATTATGGCAAAATTCTCAACAGAGAATTTTGATAACATACCGCACCTTTTAGAATACAGGGGAGCGCTGACAATCATCCACGGCACAAAAGATCGCATTATTCCAATTAAGCACGGCAAGGCATTGTTTGAAAAGGTTCCCACAGAAAATAAAAACTTCGTTGCCATAGAGGGCGCAGGGCACAATGACATCTACAACTTTGACGAAATGTGGCACGCGGTAAACGAGGCGCTAAAGTAGCTCGGGGCTCTTGTTGTATAAAAACAAGTCTAGCTTTTTTCGCCAATGCGCTTTTCCAAAAAGAGCGCAATCATAGTTGCCGATACAAGAACCGCGACATATACCAAAAGCAAAGCTGTTAATCCGTATTCTGGCACATAACTCATAATAAAAGCAAAGTACCAAGATGAAAGCGTAACCGCTCCTGTAATAAACAGTGGCCTTCTTAAGGATTTAAAAGGAGAGGGGCGCCGGCCGTTCTCCATTTTATCTCCGCCAGAGGCGGAAAACGGGATCATCGTCAAAAGCGGAGCAAAAATTATCATCAAGACGGCTCCGCTCAAAGCAACAACAAAAAGAGAGATTGTCTGAACCAAGAATGGGCCGGACTGCGCCAGATCCGGCGCGTGTGCAATGAAAGAAACAAGCTGGCTTACAAAAATAAAGGAAAGCCCAAGCCATATTAGCTCTGAAATCCCCTTTAGGGTCTGTAGCTCTTTTTCATCAATGTCGTGGTCGCGCAGGAATTTGAAGAAAAGAAAGAGAGCCGCCGTAACGCCACCCATCCCAAGCACAAATCCTAAAGTGTGGATTGCACCAATAACGGTTTGTGCCTCGGCTAAAAATGCCGCCGCAAAGTCTACGCTTGCAAGAGCAACAACAAAAATTAAAATAGAAAATGCAGCGGAAAGGATGCACCAAATGCACCACTGCCGCAGAAGAAAGGCCTGCACAAACAAAAGATACAAAGCAAAGAAAAACGCGCCGGCAGTAAACATAATCAACCCAAACAAAAAGACGCTGGAAAGTAAGTGTGGGGCTAAAATTAAAACAGCATAAGCGGCAATAATAGCGGCGTAATAAAACATCCCCCAATGCTCCAGGGGCACGCCTAAAAACTTAGAGTATCGACTGGTTATAACAACATTGCAGTTTGAACCGATAGGACAGACAAGTTGTTTGTTGCGTCTCTTTGTGTAGTAGATATAAAGGGCCACGCCAAACCCTCCGACTGCTGAGAGAATAATAAAAGCGTAAAACCCAACCGCGTGCGGCCAGATAACGGCGAAAAAGAATCCGCTTATTCCTAAGATCAGAAGGAAGAAATATAAAAAAATGTTTGATTGCACAAAACGCATAGTTATATCTTACAGGAAGTCTTTGATATGGAGTAAAGTTCTTTAGGTTAAGTTACTGGGCATCTTCTAATTTATCACCTTAAAATTGTTTCCCATTATATCATCTACGGATTACAAGTTGCGCACTGCCCGGCATCCGCAAACGCACCATATTTTGTAATCTTCACTTTTTTCTCATACCCACATTTAGTACAAGAATATATCTCAAATACTGGCACACTTGTTGGCAATCCGCACGAATCGCACGGCAATCCTTTCTCGACATTGATAATTGCAAAACCAGGAATATCGCATTTGGGGCATCTACTTTTTATATTCTTAACCAAATCTTGTGTTGAAAGTTTAATTGTTTCCATGCGGGTAGGATTCTTGTGAGCACGCATGTCTGTTTCAATATATACCTTTGATGTGAGGGGTAACGCAAATATCTTTTTCACCACTTTCCTTAAATCAGACTCCGTATCCACATTTTTGTACAGAAATTTCTTCCCCTCTTTAGTTCTGCGGACAATTATACCATGGTCAGAAAATCCACATTCTTTCGCAAAACTAACCGCCTCTTCAGCTGAACGAATATATTTCCCATTAATATTCGTTTTTGAACTGCGATAATGACCCCTTACCTCAAAGTTATTTTTCTTATCAACCAATACTGTAAGCTCCAGATTAGATTGAATAAATGGAATTGAGGGGTGCTCCCCAAAGCTACCTTCACTTGCCACTCCTAAATCACAACCGGAGACATCCATAGCTGCATTAATTTTTGCTCTTGCCGTTTCTAACATATCACCGGTCCTTGCGATGTCTCTGGTGAAAGTCCCAAACTTATCTGTATTAAAATTCTCAAGAATAATGCACTCAACGCCTAACGCCTCTTCAAGAATTGGTTTGATAACCCTTTCTTTCTGATGCATTGTCGCTAT
>CAZMCG010000030.1:0-5808 GCA_964565105.1 uncultured Candidatus Saccharibacteria bacterium | reverse complement strand
GAACAACCGCTTCCTGCTGAGGCGGTTGAACATAATGCACCGTCACGGTAACAGTAATTGCCACCAATGCCACCGCCCCCCCAGCTAAACCAAGTATAGTCGTTATCTTGCTCATTTTTTTTCCTCCTTTATCGTGAATATCTCCAGGTTCTACCAGAAACTCCGCCCCTGGGATCAACCCTTGTTTCCGTACCTATGGAATCTCTCCATTTAGCCTGACTCACATCTTCCTTATCCTGTTTTACAGCCTTCCAGTTAGCCATTAGCTGCGTATTAACCATGGTTAACTCCCTTAATCTTAGAAGACTTTCTCCCTGTTGAGCTGCTAATCTATTAGCAGCTTGTAAAACACTCAGATTTCCCCCCGCAGTTTCAGATTGTTGTCTGACTTGTCTGATGAAATCTCTTTCATTAGGCATTGTTTGATGATGCAAACCTGCTGCCCCTAAAGCAGCTACAATACTATCTCTATTTTGTCTGCTCCAGTCAGCATATTTTTGTTCCATAAAATCTGGTGTAATTTGTTGATTTTCATATTCAACAAATCCAGGAAATTTCTGGCCAAAAAGATGATTGATGTTTGTGGCAGTATAAGATAATACATTTCCCCTCTGTACTAGCTCGGCAAACTGTTCCAGTGTATTTATAACCGCCACCGGATCCGAACCTATTCTTTCCAAGTTTTTCAACTGATGTTGTATCATCATCATTTCGTTCGACAACTGCTGTACCTGTTGAGCAACCTTTCTTAAAGATGTTATATTTATACCCCCTAGCTCCACCAGATTAAGCAACTGAGTAAATTCTGTTGCTCCCCCAATTCCCCCCGGACCTGAACCGGCTTGTGTTGGTAAAACCGCCCCCGACCCTCCTGAAAATGTCATTAAGAAAACTAATATTCCTATTTTTTTCATCAAAACATGCGCGTGAAACCCGTCATTCAGATCGAGGAGTCAAGCATCCTCCTTGGTTAAAATTAACTATTTAATTATTTAACTAATCACACCTTTATAATTGAACCAGTATTTTACCCATTCGGTACCGTATTCCTTTTGTAAATCCATTATTTTTTGTAAATCTTCTTTTCCGCTCGATCCCACCAAAGATAAAGCGATCTTGCCCAAGTTAAGATCAAACAGTCTTCTTCCTATCGGACTACGATAATAATAATCTTTTTTAGGTGTTATTTTTGACAACAAATCTATTTCCCGGGTATTCATTCCGAGAGATTTATATAATTTGGCATTTTCCTCATCCCTTGCCATCGGATTAGCGAGAAATATTTTTGTAGGACAGCTCTCGTCAATAACATCCAGAATACCCGAATTTGCCGCATCGGAAATAGATTGAGTTGCCAAGATTATGGCACAGTTGCTTTTTCTTAAAGTTTTCAACCAAGTTCTGATTTTATTTTTAAAAAGCTTATGCCCCAGAAGTAACCACGCTTCCTCTAAAATGATTATCGCCGGTTGACCATTCAAAGAATGCTCAACTCGATGAAAAAGATAAGTTAACACTGGCAATATCATATCTTCTCCCATTTCCATGAGAGAGGATAATTCAAAAACATTAAAAGATGAAAGTTTTAAGTTATCCTCTTCTGCATCTAAAATAGCACTACTCTGAACGCTATTAACTGTATATCTTTCTAACGCCTGGGATAATTCCTGATCTTGTAAATTTACCACAAAATCATGTAATGATTTATCAGCACTTTGTCTGTGCTGATACAGAGCTGTTTTAACAGCATTTCTTTTTTTTGGCAGTACTTCAATTCCTTGCAATCTTAACATGGAAACAATCCACTCCTCCGCCCACGCTTGATCTGTGTCAGTTTCTAAATGAAGCAGCGGGCAAAACTCAACAGATTCGTCCTCCCCTATATCGTAAAATATTGCACCTGGAATTGCCGCCGCCAGGGGATACATAGACCGCCCTATATCAAAACAAAAAACAGTTGATTGTGGGTATTTGTTGAACTGTGCCGCAATAAGTCCCACCAAAGTCGATTTACCAGACCCCGTGGGACCTAAAATAAGGGTATGCCCAATATCGCTTACATGTAAATTCAATCTGAACGGTGTATTCCCGGCAGTTGACGATACGATTAAAGGTGGAGAATTGGCAGGATAAAAAGGGCAAGGACAATATTCTTGTCCCGCCCAGACCGAAGTAACTGGTAAAAAATCAGCCAAATTAAGAGTATGTACTACCGGTCGCCGTAAGTTCTCTACGGCATGACCAGGCAAGGAGCCTAGATAAGCCTCCATTGTGTTTATACTTTCAATTCGTGCTGAAAAACCAAGATTGACTATATGGTTTTTAAAAACATTTAAAATTTCTTGAAGTTGATCAGGGTCTTTATCCATTACAACAACTGTGCTTGAATAATACCCATACATCACTGCTCCTGACGACACCTCTGACATAGACTGTTCAGTTTGCATTTCCATCTCTTCGGCAAATCTATCTACGGGAGAATTATAATTTTTAGTTAACTGAGCAACAAATCCCCGTTTTTTCTGCTGCCATTTTAATCTGAACCTATTTAATGTTTTTTTTGCTTTTTCAGGATTTTCAAAAATAAACCGATTATTCCATCTATATTCACATTGATATTGAGTCAACCCTTCTAATATCCCGGGATAAGAAGACGAAGGAAAACCATCAATGCAAACCGCTCCGAGATATTTATCTCCAACTAATGGTCTAAGACCTGTAAAAATTTCCTGCCCAGGAATTATACAATCCAAAAACATTGGTATAGGCGGCAAATTAATAGGATGGTTATCTCCGGTGATACAATGATTAATATACCTTAACTGCTCATCCTTTATTTCTATGTTACCGTGTATATCTACTTCTTCAACATGACCATGCAACCTGGTCATATTGAAAATATCTCCCACACTTCCTTCAAATTCAATAATTTTACTTCTGAAAACATCAAGGTTTTGTTCACCGACTCCTAAAATATCTATACTTTCCGCACCATCCACCATCAAATCTAAAAATTTTGTTTCTGTTACCATCGGCGGTAAATAAGTTAAAGTTACCACCATTGTATTTTCATAATGCCTTCCTGATGAAAAAAATTCTCTTCTCTCTTCATCCATCACCGCCGTGATACTATCATCAAAAAAACACTCAGACTCTTTAGGATAAGAAACAGATTTTAAGCGAGAGCAATCATGTTGTATCATCCACCCCTCCCCAAACTGCAACAAAACATTATTAATCTGTGATGATCGCATATTAATTTCATCATATGTTAATGTAGCAGAGTCTGAGCCTATATATTCCCACGAAGCCATCAACGCCCCTGATTTCAAAAGAACTATTCCGTCTTCTATTACCGCTGCATAATTAAGCAGATCGGCAAGTCCTTGTTCTTTTTTTCGATATTTCTTTAGGTTTAACATTTTTACTCGTAGCTAAGTTATTGTTACAAAAAAATATTAGAAATCATCCTTTAAAAGTTTTTTTTGTTATCGTAAATGGAGTAGAACGGGCAGGATAGTATTGGCTATACTTAATATGTTTTAAGTATATTTTACTCATCATTGGATCAGCTTTTGCCATCAACAATAAACCATTAAAGATGATAAGCCACATCACTATCCCGAAAACAGTACCCCAAAAAGAAACCGACAAGACAACTATCGTTACCATAACAACCAAGGTAGCCAATACCAGTTCTCTTTCTACCCCCCATATATGATCAGGACGACAGAGAGCCTGGTTAATAGATATTTCCCTTAAACCACTATCTTGTTCCATAATTTTCCAAAACTTCTTGTACTGGAATAACCATTCCCACACCATACAAACCTTGAAGAACATTACTTGCCATTACAAGCAGACCCAGGACAATCACTATGTAAACCGCCATTGAAGCAAAGCGATTTATTTCCCCACCCCAGATCAGAACTGCACCGGCAGCCGCAATGGCTATCAAAGCGATTGAAATCGCTACGGGTCCAGTTAGTGAATCGGCAAGTCTTGTCAATGGACCTTCCCAGGGCAACGGCTGACCACCACCCGCCGCTGCCATTACTACCTCTGGTAAAAAAAAAAGCACGGCTCCTGCAATTACACATGTATATACGCTTGCTTTCATCTTTTATCCTTTTTTGTTATTGTTTTTTTGAAAAAAACCATCAGCAGGGCTGTGAAAATTATCTAATGGATTTTTATACGCCGGGTCTAAATGTTCTTTAGTTCCAAAACCCGAAATATCCAGAGGGTTACGATAAAAAGGAGACAAAGAAGTTTTACTATTTGTCCTGCCCTGTGTAGAAGGAGTTGTAAAGGAATTGGAAGACGATTTATTACCAAACCCATCATTAAAATTAAAAAAATTATTTTTTCCCATTATTCTTTTCCTTTATAATTGATTTTAATTCATATTTTCCATCTTTGTAACCATTCACAAAGGTTATATTGTTAATTTCTCTCCCTTTATTAGTTGATCTTATGCAAACTATTACATTAACAGTTGCACCTATTAAATTTCTTATAAAATTATTATCCAAGGTTGTCCCCGCCCTGGCTACCAACATTTCAATTCGATATAATGCAGATTCCGCCGTTGCAGAGTCTGCATGAGCAGTAGCTATTCCACCGCTATGACCTGTGTTCCATATCTCTAATAAATTCAAGGCTTCTTTACCCCTCACCTCTCCAATTATGATGCGATCTGGTCTCATTCGTAATGTTTCCATTACAAGATCAGCTAAATCTCTATTATATGTAGTGAAAAGTTGTTCCGTGTTGGCAGCTTTACACTGAATTTCTCCTGTGTCTTCGATAATGATAAACCTATCATCTGGTGTAAGCACTGCCGCCCCCGCAATTAAAGCATTAACTAAAGTTGTTTTTCCGGAACCAGTATTACCTATAACAAATATATTTTTGTGAGTTAAAATAGCCTCCAAAAGAACTTTATAATAAACTTCATCGAGCGACCCCTGGTCAACATATTGCTCCAAAGTATATATAACAGATGGTTTTTTTCTAATAGTGAAACAAGGTCGCCGAGTTTCCGGAGGTAAGTTACCGTGAATCCGACTACCATCTATTATAATTTCACCATCCAAATAAGGGCGATCAGGAGTGATTGTAGTGCCAAGACTACTAGCCACTGCCCTGAGAATATTTTCGGCTTGAACATCCGAAAATTCTGATACCTTTTTCCATGGTTGACTTTGTTTTTTTACCCAGAGCCAACCATCCGAGTTGCGAGTTAAGTCTTCCACCAGGGGATCATTAAGTGCAGATAATATTCCTGCCCCCAGTTCCCTCCTTAATTTTGCAATAGTTCTCTTGTTATCTTCATTCATTTTTCAATCGCTTGAGCTTTTGCTCATTAATCATTTTTTGAGCCTTCACGATTTTTTCGGCGGCGATTATGTCTTTATTAGCTTCTGTTCCGACATTTGTCCCAAATTCTTTATCTAACAAATACTCTAATACTAAGGAACTGCCCCTTACGCCACTTAACCACTTATGATGTGGAAACAAAACTACTGTCATTCTTATCCTTTCCATTTTTACCTATTTGTTTTTAATGAATGATATGCCACTTTAAAAAAATAAACATATCACCCCCTAAGCATAAAAAAAAGTACTTTCTGGGGAGCATAAACCAGTTCACACCTAAACGCAAATGTTTTTTAAGTAAAGTTGCTTTTTTTATGCAAAACTAATAAAAAATGAAACTCTGAAAAAGATCAAAAAATGCCATAGAAACTAATAATTGAACAAGTTGTCCACTTTAAAGAAATCACCGAAAAACTACCCCCTGAA
>CAZMCG010000029.1:0-6551 GCA_964565105.1 uncultured Candidatus Saccharibacteria bacterium | reverse complement strand
AGGATTTCCTATCTTTATGGAACTGCCTCTCCTGAAGTTTAATAGTTTCATGAGGAGGCATGGGGTGTTGTGTCATTTGTTTGGGTGGGGATAACTTATAACAACGCTTATGGGCTATGAGGCGTCTTTGCCCTCCTCTTGTAATACTTGATTATCCTGTTTATCTAACCATTTGTAAACATACAAAGATGCGAGAAGTGTAACTGGTGCCGTTATTAACAATCCCACGATAAATGCAAGAAAACCAAAGATATTTATAACAACAAGCGTGGATAGGAAGAGGAATAAACTCCATTTATGTCCCTTAGTAAGTTTCCAGCTACTTTTAACCGCTTCTATTGGCCCCGAACTCTTGTCTATTATGATATAGGGTACAAAAAATAATCCAACCATAGCAATTACACCCGGAACGATAAGTAATAAAAATCCGATGAGTATAATGATACTTGCTAAGATTTGAGCTAAAAAATAACGAACAAATCTTGATGCTTCTCCAAATAAATCCCCAAAACCAACCTCTTTTTTATCCTGTATATTAAGCGCAATGCGTATAAGCCCCATTTCCAAAAGTATTGCTATAAAAACAGCCACTACGCTTATAGCAAAATATGAAAATACTGAAATATTTAAGAATATATTAAAAATATCTACAGCAAGAACCGTAAGTCCTATAATAATAACCGATCCTATGAGTAAAAACGCATTTTCTTTAAACTGCACCAAACCAGAAGTGAGAGCTTCTTTTTTTAAAAATGTATTATTCATAATGTTTAAATTTATTTAATTATATACCACATCAACCCAACTGCACAAACTATAATGAATCTGCAATTTTTAAGATTTTATTAAACTCTTTCGGTCTCAAACTCGCACCGCCTACGAGCGCGCCGTCTATACTATCTTCACTCAAAAACTCCTTTGCGTTTTTCGCATTTACCGAACCGCCATAGATAACTTTTGGATTACGAATCCCATACACATTTGAGAGAGTTGTCTTTAAAGATTTTATTATTTGTACGGACTGCTCCGGAGTATCAGCATGCCCCGATTTACTTGTGCTTATTGCCCAAATTGGCTCGTAGGCAACGATAACATTTCTCAACAGTCCGCTCGGCACACCATCTAACGCTTTGCGCAACTTATTATGGACATAAGAACGCGCGCTTGCCACGCCCTCTCTTCTAATACCTACTTTCTCACCAACGCAAAGAACAACATTAATATTCGCCCCTAACGCTTTGCCCACTTTTGCATTTACCATTTTATCGGTCTCTCCCATTGCGCGGCGTTCCGAGTGTCCGATTATTATATAGTCAACCTTTAGATTTTTTAGCTGACTTACCGACACCTCCCCAGTGTACGCCCCACCATCTTCAAAGAACACATCCTGTGCGCCGAGCGTTGCATTTTTTAAAACTGCTCCGACGGCGCTCAAATGAGGAAATGACGGAGCTATAACAACACCCTTGTAATCTTCCGCCAACGCGAGTTTTTCCGCTTTTTTGATGCTGGTAGGATTGCTTTTCCAATTTGCGACGATTAACTTTTGCATATTACGCTTTATTTCTCCGCCATAGGCGGATTGTCCCGACGTTGTCGAGGATTCTCGATTTTATCGGAACGATTTGTGGCTCTTCGACCCATTCAACTCCGCTCAGGGTCGCCCTGAGTTTTGTCGAACGGGCGATAAATTCAGAGACAAATCGGGAACAGTTGGCAACGATTAATTTCATTTTGTATTCGAATTATGAATTACGAATCATGAATTATGCATTTTGGGGAATTATTAATTAGGAATCAAGAATTAGGAATAAAGGGAAAACAGAAAGCCATAATTCATAATTCCTTATTCCTACTTCCTGTTTATCACAATCTATTTTCATAGTACCACTCAAAAACATCATGAGCTATCGGTATTGTGTTTACACTCCCATCTACTGCATCTTCGATAAGAATTAAAATCACAATTTCCGGATTATCAGCCGGCGCATAACCTACAAAGAACGCGTTTGTTTTTATGTTGTTTGAAATCTGCGCGCTGCCAGTTTTTCCAGCAATACTAATGGGTAGTCTATTGAGTTGAGATGCGGTGCCATACGGCTTTTGAATCGTATCTTTCATACCCTGTTGTATGTGACCTAAAATTTCACCAAGCCATGAAACATCTATTATCTCTATAGGGTCAGCTTTTACTATATGAGGAACAAATGCCTTGCCATTATTTGCGATAGCGCTTATCCCGTTTAAAAGCTCTATCGGCGTTATCCTAAAATCACCTTGCCCAATTGCAATATTATAGGTGTCACCAATTCGCCATATATCATTTTTGCGTTCCTTTTTTTCTTCTGGACTTGGTAAAAACCCCGCCTTTTCCCCTGGTAAATCTATGCCAGTTGGATTCCCAAATCCAAAATGTTTCCAGTATTCCCGGAGCTTATTAATACCAATACCGCGGGCATCTTCAAAACCGCCGATTACCGTATAAAAATATACATTACTGGAGCGGGCTATCGCCGAGCGGACATCAACCCAGCCGTGAGTATCCCAGTCTAAAAATCTACTTGGCTTGTCGGGGAAGAAGGGGTTTGGTATCTCAATATATCCCGATGAAAAAATCTGTGTGTCAGGAGATACTACACCTTGGTTCAACGCTGCTGCCGCATGCATCGGCTTTATAACCGAGCCTGGGCTGTAGACTCCAGATATCGCACGGTTAAAAAGTGGTTGGTTTGGATCGTCTAAATATTCCGCTAGGTTTCCTGCGTCAAAACTTGGAAAACTAAGAAGCGTTAATATCTGACCATTCCTGGGGTCCATCGCTATACCAACACCAGACGTTCTCCCCAGTGAGGATAACGTCTGTGACATACTATTATAAAAATGTCGCTGAAGCTCTTGGTCAATTGTCGTCTTTATCCTGGCACCCGCGATGGGCTCACTTGCGCGATTTATTGACTCAAGTGCCCCATGTGCATCTCTAGAAATTGAAATTGCACCATTTTTCCCGCGAATTTCACTGTCATAAAAAGCCTCTAATCCCGCGCGACCGATAAAATCATTTATAACAAGGTCGCTATTTTCTCTTAAATCTCTTGAGTTTACAAGCCCAACATAGCCTACTACATGCGAAAATGCGGAGTCTATATAAACTCGCCTATAGTCATTTTTGATAATAAGAGAAGCAAGGTTAAAAGTTCGTATCTCTACCGCTTGTTCTAAACTTATATTTTTTGCCAAAATAATATTCGTTGTGCCATCAAAGTTCATATTATTTATAGTATCAAGAACATCAGTGTCGTTTAGCCCGAGAATATCTTTTGTAATTGCCAAAACTGCGCCACGCTCTCCTTCTCTTATCATTTTATCTAGTTTTAGAAAAACACTAAATATGGCCTCATTTTTAACTAGGGGAATGTTGTTTCTATCTACAATAATGCCCCTTGGTGCGATGAGCGGAATTTGCTGATTTACATTTGCTTGAGCCCTTTTTGCATATTTCTCATGCTCTATACCAGCTAAAAAAAAGGTTTTACCTAAAAATATAGAAGCAAAAACAATAGCAATAGCAAAAGTTGAATAAAACACCATTTTATCAAGTGGCCTCTCTACAGAAGAGAGCTCTTCTGCTATGGGGATACTATCTGAAACAACTTCATCAAAATTTATTTGTTTTGCTTTATTGTTTTTTCTCATATATCCATCCTAGCATCCAATAGATAGGTAATGTAAGGGCTAAGTTATATAGTAATTCTTCTAAGAAGAATAGATATTGAAACGAAATAAAATTTAAAATCAGAGTTCCAACCGCAACCGCAAATAAAACATTTAATAGATTTTTCCATGGCAGATAATCTACAAGCGTCATCACGATAACGGCGGTTATAATAAATATTACATCAACCCAGCTTATAGTTGGAGTAAATGTGACAAAGAGCGTTCCTATTAAGATGAAAGCTGTCCGTTGTTTCCAGTCCTTGTGATGTAGTGCCAAAATGCCAAAAAGAACAAAAAGAATGTTTGGTTTTACTCCTTCTATAAAAATATGTGTAGTTTGTAGCGCTCCCGCCACTGCTACTAAAACCCCACTAACGATAAATTTCCACATCACGCAATTCGTTTATCTGAAAACTAGGATTTATAACAGCCTCGCTAAAAACCCCAGCGGGGGTCCCCGAAATACTCCTTACAAAGCCCACTTCGAGTCCATATGGGAGGCTTCGCCCAGCGGTTACTACGCGTTCGCCTACTTCTAGTTGCACATTATCGGGGATCAAAATGAGTGTAAGCTCATTGCCACCCGCCAAAAGCGCGTCTATCTCTTTTGTGCCAACGCGTACAGGAATTTCCCACGAAGGATCAAAAACCGTTGTGACAACGCTTTGATGCTCAAGAACCCGACTAACCTTCCCCACAATGATATTACCCCCCACGATAACGGCATCCCCTTCTTTTATTCCCTCATTGTGCCCGGCTGAAATTACAATTTCAGAGCGGCCCACGAAGGGATAACTTGAGTAAACTTTAATTGGGACTATTGAATTATCCCCTAGTTGTCTACGAAGATTTTCATTTTCTGTGTTCAATTGCGCAATTCTGCTGTGTAAAAAAGCGTTACCAGAAAAAGTTTCAGGAAACTCCGTGATAAACGCGCTCAACCTAAACTTAGTATCAAAAATTGGACCGCTATATAAAACAAAAAAAACCAACACTAATAAGGCGCCGAATGATGCTGTTTTTTTCATAGTATTCATAAGTTAATTGGCAGAGAGCTTGCTTGATTTGAAAGAATGGTCTCGTAATATGGCAAGTCTTCTATAATAATTCCGAGGCCCCTAACAGAACATGTTAAGGGGTCGTCAATTAATGTAACTCTAACGCCGACTTCCTTTTCAAGATACTCATCCAACCCCCTCAAAAGCGCGCCACCCCCTGTAAGATAGATACCGCGTTCGTGCACATCGCCTACAAGTTCAGGTGGCGCATTTTCCAAAAGACTCTTCGTTGCTTCGGCTATCATCTTTAAGGATCTTTGAAGAGCTCCGCGAATGTGGACATTTTTTACTTGTACTTCTTTTGGAAGACCCGTTGCAGTATCGCGTCCGCGAACAGGCATATCTAATCGTTCATCCGTCGGCACAGCAGAGCCTATATTAATCTTTAATTCTTCTGCGGACGGCTCACCAATTAAAAGCTTGTGCTCCGCCTTTATGAAGCGGATTATATCATCATTAAATCGTTGCCCTCCCACCTTAATGCTTCTAGATGTTACCGCGCCACCTATTGAAATAATTGAAATTTCTGTAGTTCCCCCTCCGATATTTATAATCATATTAGCCATAGCCTCTTTTATGGGTAATCGCATACCAATTGCCGAGGCGATAGGCTCTTCTACAAGCAAGACCCTTCCTATACCGGCGGCGATTACCGCATCCTCTACAGACTTTCTCTCTACTTCTGTTAGGTTCGTCGGAATTGTAATAGCAGCCAATTTATATCTTAAAAAAGGAGCTTTTTTACCAGCGCGTTTCAAGAAATAACGAAGAATTTCTTCTGTCATTTCAAAGTCCGAGATTACTCCATTCATAAGTGGCTTTATTAGTGTTACATGCGATGGGGTTCTGTCGAGCATCTTCTTTGCCTCACTGCCAATTGCTAAAATCTGACTTGTCCTACTATTAATCGCAATAAGTGTTGGCTCGTCTATAACAATGCCATCACCCTTTGTATATATAAGGAGATTTGCAGTTCCCAAATCTATTCCCGCGCTTTTACGAAAGTTTTCTAATAAGTTCTTCATATGTAATAAGTTCCACCTCCTCTTTTGTTCGTCTTTTTATCTCAACTTTATTTCCCGACTTTTTACTTACCACAAGTCTCCATGGGATACCAATCAAATCGGCGTCGTTAAATTTCTCACCCGGGGAAAGATCCCTGTCATCATACAGCGTCTCTATGCCCGCGTCATTGAGTTTTGTGTATATATCTTCCCCTTGCCCCTTTTGTAATTCAATAAGTTGTACCTTGAAAGGCGCAACCGACTCCGGCCAAACAATCCCCCCTTCATCACAGAGTAACTCAACGATCGTCGCCATTAGTCTACCAAGCCCTATCCCGTAGCACCCCATAACGACCGGGTGCTCTTTTCCGGCTTGGTCGGTGTACTTTAAGCCAAGTGCTTCTGAAAATCGTGTCCCGAGTTTAAAAATGTTTCCAACCTCAATCGCACGCTCTTCTGTTAAATCCTTTTTATTAAGGCCGAGCTCTTTTAGTATCTTGTCATTGTAGACTTCTTTGTTTATGGCAAGCCCACTTTTTCTATCAAGATATATTGTATCCTCGCCCGACTCGTCTATTGTTTGGAACTCGTGACTGAACTCAGAAAAAGGTTCACCACTAGCAAAGGTTATGTAGGTTTTTTCTCCAATGCCTACTCTTTTAAAGATTTTCTTATACGCAACCTTGGATTTTTCATAAAACTCTTCAAGGTCATCCTCGCTTTTACTAAAAGAATATAAGTCTTTCATTATAAACTCTCTACCCCTTAAAAGACC
>CAZMCG010000028.1:0-7945 GCA_964565105.1 uncultured Candidatus Saccharibacteria bacterium | reverse complement strand
CTTAACAGCATCAAGGCCCAACTCTTCAATGTTCCGGAACTTCTCCTTCACAGACTCAGGCGCGTAGCCAATAGCAGAGGGGAGACCATTGATAACCTTAACGGCATCAAGACCCAGGTCATTCATAGCCCTCTGTGTTTGAACAAATGTTCGTAATGGAATGAGTTTAGGATTTCTTTCTTGGAAAGAATCCAGTGTTTGTTTATCGAGATTGCTTAAAAGACTAAAAAATTTTTTACGTGCTGCGACAACATTATTTGCCTGATCGCATGTTAGATTATCCCTGCTTAAATCGGCACTGCCATTTTCAATAAGTGTACTCAGCTTCTCTAGCTCGTGTGGATCAGCGAAAATAGATTCGTCAACACCGTATTCTATACACCACGCTTTATCGTCGAGTGTTAGTGAAACATCTCCCTCAAAAGGTGTTGCTACACTTTCTTTTAGTTCTTCGAGTTTAATTGAACCAATACCCATAGCTATAGAATATAGTGTAACATTCCGGGCATCCCTAGTCAATTGGTACAAGACTAGGGATGCCCAACCAAACCTCTTCAGCGTACTTACCTATTTTGATATTCATGCGAAGAGCCCCTTATCCTTATAAAAATACTTTAAACAGGCCAGGCGTATAAAGTAGTAGACAAGAAGTAGTCATAACGATCGTCAATAATATGACCGGAGGAAAAGGCCCGCTCGCATTCTATTTCCTTCCTATTCCTTGCGATGGGCAAACCCACTCTACCCGATAAACAATTCAATTTAACGACCTTGTAAGTCGTTAATATGTAGTTGATACACAAATTTTCTCACGATCGTGACAAAATTTGTGTTAAAAGCTCTTTAAGAATTATGTTGAATTGGGAATGTAAACTTAGCTCGCTAGCCGGTTGGCAACTCCGCCGTTTAGCTAACCCGCCATATTACCAAGGGTTACCCTATGTTTCACTTCGTGACCAAGGGTAACCCTTGGTTCTGTGGCTAACGAGCTATTAAACTAAGGTACCTACGCACGCTCGCTATATTCTCCTGTTTCTGTGTTTACCCGAATCGTGTCCCCCGCCTCTATAAAAAGCGGGACATTTATCCTAGCTCCGCCTTCTATTGTTACCTGTTTACTGCCGCCTTGGGTTGTGTTGCCCTTTGTGGCAGGCGGGGCGTCTATTACTTTATATTCTGCCTTGACCGGGAGTTCAATATTTATAATTTCCTCTTCTCCGTCTTTAGATAGTATAAGCGCCTTGACGCTCATCTTCGGCCTTAGAAATGCCGAAGTCTCGCCTAAAACTTTTTCGCCTAAAGAAAATCTATTCGCAGGCTTTCCGCTCTTGTGGAACCAATACACACCGCGCTTTTCATAAACAAATTGCGCCCCCATCTTTATAAGTTCCGCCTTCTCAAATGAATCGGACGACTTGAAGTTGCGATCAAGTGCCTTTCCGGTTCTTAGATTCTTAACCTTGGATTGCACAACAGCGCCACCTCGCCCCACATGCGAATGCGCAACAGAGATAACCACATGGGGATCATTATCTATTATAATGCGAGTGCCCCGCTTTAAGTCATTTATGCCTACCCTCATTTCTCAATTTGCCCTCCCAATATTGCGTCGTGCCCTTCGTTTACTAATTTTTCAGTCATGTCGTAAAAATATGTAAATGAGTCCTCTTTCCCATTCTTGATTCTATTTTCTACTTTACGAAAAACATTTGATTCCATTTTATCCCCTTCCTTTGTTGTAAGAACGACCACCCATCTGTTCTGTGTTGGTGAAAATTCCCATGAGCCACCTAGATTTTTCACCAACACCTCACCTAAATATGACCCCATTATATCAACGATTGATTCGCCCTGTTTGCCCGCCTGTCGAATGCCATCTACGGTAACCTCAAACTCATCATTCAGTGTCTGAAGACACTCTTTTGTGTAACCAGCGGGTTTTCCCTGACCTTTTCCGACCTGCACAAATACTCCACCCACATTCCTAAAATAATTTGGATCTAAAGTGGAATCACGCGATATATCTAGGGATACTGACTCTTTGGTCAACTCTTTCTCTATCGCATCCCTTAAACGACCCCTGTCAATGCTCGGCTTAGGCTTTCTTTCTCTCTGTGGGGGCTTTTCTAAAACCTCAAGCCCCTTCTCAATCTTACGCTCTACCTTTTTCCGGACAGCGTGCCCTTCCCCCATCGCCCACTCGTCACGGATCTTTTGTTCAACCTTTTCTTTTGGTGTTGAATATAAGCGACGACTATTGTCTATAATAACATCCGCGAACGATTCATCGGTTTTTTTATACGGAGGAAGAGACCCTGCGGAAAATGGCCTACCAGCAATGCCGTCTATCATAAGCTTTATATAAACACTAAATTTCGGAAGATTTACAAGGTCGCCTGCCTCAAAGGTTGGCGCAAATTCTGGCTCAAGAAAATCCGCGTCCTCCGCTCCGACCCGAAAAGTTATAAATGTCCCTACATTCCCAAAAATAGCATCTCTTACTTTTGTGTTATCCCCCACAAGTTGTGCGATATACTGATGAGCAAGCGTAAGGTTTAATCGATACTTTCTAGCTTCGGATAAAATGCTCGCAAAAGACTCTGTGGAAAAATTTTGAAATTCGTCAATGTATAAATAAAAGTCTTTACGAGCCTCTTCACTCTCGATGTTAACTCTACTCATTGCAGCCAATTGAATACGAGTAATCATCATTGCACCCAAAAGCGCCGAGTTGTCCTCCCCAATTCGCCCCTTAGAAACATTCACTATCAATATCTTTCTTTCGTCCATGATCTCACGAAGATTAATAGAAGAGCGAGCCTGACCTATAACATTCCGAATTAACGGGTTCGCCACAAACTGCCCAACTTTATTCTGAATTGCCGCAACGGCCTCTGTCGCAAGGCGATCTGTATAATTCGCGAACTCATTTACCCAAAAGCCTTTTACTACAGGGTCTTTTAACTCCCCTACAACCTCTTGACGAAACTTTTTGTCCGACATCATACGCATTATCCCGGGTAGCGTCGCGTTGGGAAACTCAAGGAGCGCAAGTAATGTATTGTTTAGGATATATTGCATACGAGCCGACCAGACATCTGGCCAAATTTTTTCAAAAACCGCCATAATCCCAGATGCTATCAAGTGATAATCCTCACCCGCAACGGTTTCAAGTGGGTTAAACGCCACCGGATTATCCGAGTCCGCTGGGTTAAAATAAATAGTATCATCAATGCGATCCTCTGGGATAAAATGAAGAATTTTTTCCGCAAAGTCACCATGCGGGTCCACTAACGCAACACCTCTGCCCGCTCGAATATCGTCAATAATCATATTCTCCATAAGCGTCGTCTTACCAACACCAGTTTTCCCGATAATATAAATGTGTCGCCTTCGGTCATCCTTCTTGATGCCATAGTTAACTTTCTGGTTACGAAAGTTACACTTTCCTAAAACTGTTATCTCATCATCTATAATCATTTTTTATATTTACTCTTTAATGGGCAAGTCAACCGGGGGTGAACCCTTTCTAAACTCTGTGGGGTGAAGCCTCGGCGCCTTAACTGCGATAATCGGCGGATGAAAGAGTGTAGCAATTTCTTCTGTACTGAAAATTGATGTTTTCAATTTTAACCCAAACGCTTGTGGTGTCCTGCTTGGCATTGCGCACTCAAGATACGCACGGTAAAGCTGCTTTTTTTTCACAAGCTCAAGGCGTTTTTTCCTACGAGGCTGAATCTTTGTAACTCTTGAAAGGGCCATCATTTTTTTATTAGATTTAAGAGAATTGATATGCGGTGATCCAAATTGATTTAGCGCTCCTGTAACCGCAATTACATTTGATTCTGTGAATTCACTCTTTACATCTATATATATAAAGCGTAGTAATCCCTCAAATGCGGGTTTTGTCATTTTGTCCTGCACAGCTCTTAAAATGTCTTGCTCACCCGGGGTTTTTGTTCCAAATGACTTTTCTTCTTTTTTGCCATCCCACTCAGGGTTCTTAGAAACTGCCACTGACAAATCGTTAACAAATCCACCAAGACCACTAAAAAATTTCTTTGAAACTGAAACCTTCTTTGTCTTACCCGTTATCACATCAACTGTTTTCTTAGCCTTGTCTAACCACTCTTTTCCCACGGGGCGCACTAAAAGTTGAAGCCATATTGCCTCATTATTTTTCAAGCTAGACATCACCTCGGCGATTGTCGCGATTGGATCTATTTTTCTATCCTCTTCGCGTTCTGAGCCAGCAAGCTTTTCAAAATCTACATATGTTCTTAGCGGATATGCATCATCTTTATCCAAAATGTAATCTGTTCCAGAAATATCATATTCCGCGTTTGGTAGAACTTGTGGCATACGCACAGTGTAGTCTTCTGTCTCGCGTATTTCTGCCTCCGGATATTGCGCAAAAAACGCAGCTTCTATCAAGTTGCGATACTTCTCCTGAGTACGAATAAAAAAATGCATACCCTTCACAGAGCTTGCTATCTCAAGAGACATCCAGTCCTCAATAACACCCTTTAAAAAACGATCTCGTTTTTTAACACTCTTTTTTGCACTATGAAGAGATACAAAAACCTGCTCCATCGAACGAATTGATTTTATATTATCCCTTGGAATTACAAGCTCCAGCGTTATCCACTTTATAGACCTAATATAGTTTGTGGTAACACGAGTCATCCACAAATCCTTAAATAGAACAAAAACTATCAATAAAAATACTATCCAAAGCAACCATATAGTATAATCAAATGTAAAAATGAAAAGCTCATTCATCAATAGTGTACATTCCCCTTGAAGCAAGCACAAAGCGTGGGTCTTTAATCAATTCATTATGAACGGTTGCTGGGGCCCGTTTTTTTGATGAAAGCTCATTTACGCGCAAAGCAATCTCGCGGAAGTGAAGTGGCTCCTCTGATTTATTAAGCACTACATAAACCTTATCTCTTACTGTCTTTGGGTTAACGCGTATCCAATGATGAGCGCCCATATCCCCATATGGCCCCATTCCAAACTTACGAGAGATAGTTAGGTGATTTAATATATGAACCTCAGATATCTTGAACTTCTCTTTCGCTGAGCTCATAAATTTATCAAAGTCATGCTCCTTCATTTCAAGAAGGTGCGCCACAACCCCCTTGGCCACCTTGTATACACTCTGTTTGGTATACCAAACAGAGTTCCACTCCTCATTGCCACCTGAAATGTGTGGCCAATCAAGTACTCGCGAGAGAAAATGTAGCTTGTTATAAAAAGCGTCAGGGTGTTCATCTATATCCAACAAAATACCCACGTCGTGGGAAACAAGACCCCCCTTTCGAATATGCCCCACACCTATAAAATAATCTTCTAAGATTCTAAGGAGACGAATTGCGTCTTCATGCTCACGAATACGTTCCCGTATAGAAGAAAGGGACGAGGACTCAATCTGCCTTATACGCTCACGAGTAAGTCCGTGCTCGTTCCCAAGCGCAGCTAATGTCTCTTTTTCGGGCATCGCGCCCAAGCCATAGCGTCCCATCAAAATACGCTCTCCACGCTTATCTTCACCGGAGAGAGCCTCATCTACTAGACCTTGTATATTTATTTTATAATCTATCATAATGTTTATTTACTAATAATCTTCTTACAATCTTACACTAAAAATGTCAATTTTGGAACTAGGGCTGTCGATTTCGCGTAAATCGCTCCCAGATTACCAACAATGGACTTGCAAAGAAAATAGACGAGTATGTACCAGCTATTGTCCCTATTAGTATCGCCAAAACAAACAACTTTATACTAATAGGCCCCAAGAAAAACAACGCCAAAAGTATAAAAATTAATGTAAGTGATGTGTTTATAGATCGCGCTACTGTCTCAAGTATACTTTTATCTACTATTTCTTCAAATGTTTTTATTTCTTTCTTCTCTTTTGCTATTAAAAGATTCTCCCTTATGCGATCAAAAACCACAATAGTATCATTTACCGAAAAGCCCATAACAAAAAGCATCGCGACCATAAAGTTGGTGTCTATTGTTATCCCCGCGACTACGCCGAGTAACGCAAAAATCCCGGCCGGTATAACAACATCGTGCAAGAGCGTGAAGAGCGCCACTACCCCATATTTCCATGATTTAATCGGCTCCGAAACCTTACGAAACGCAAAAGCTATAAATAGCGAGATTCCCACAAGAACAAAAACAATTGCGAGTATTGCCTTCCGCCTAAGCTCTTCCGATATAGTGGGGCTTATTGTTGAAAATTCTATATTCTCAACCCCTTCAAATTTCCCCGCCAACGCTCTTGTAAATTCTTGCCTTTCACTTTCACTTATCTCGCGAAGTGTTATGGCATAAATATCGTTTGCTTTATCAAAGGAGATATTTAACTCATCTATATCAAGTTCACTTCCTAAAAACTTGCGAAGCTCCCCGGGGTTTGTATCCAAAATTCTGACCTGCCAAAGCGAGCCACTGGTAAAATCAATCCCCAACCTGAATCCAAATACAAGAATACTCATTACGCTAAGTGCGACAAAAAGTAATGATATTTTGAGTATTAAGTTTTTGTGTTTTAATAAATATCTCATGGCTTATCTTTTATAAAGATTCTCAACATTGTACGCGTCACAAAAATTGCGGAGAGCATGCTCATTAAAACCCCAAGCCCAAGAGTCAACGCAAATCCTCGAACAAAACTCGCTGTAAAGAAATACAAAATTATCGCCGTCATTATTGTACTTGTATTGGAATCACGAATTGCCGGCCACGCACGCTTAAATCCATTTTCAATTGCCTCTGTTTTCTTGACGCCACGCTTTAATTCCTCTTTTACCCTTTCAAAAATAAGGATGTTTGCATCTACAGCCAATCCAATAGACAACACAAACCCCGCTATACCGGCAAGCGTCATTGTAAAGTTGGGTATCACTTTAAAAAGCGCAAGTGTAAGAATAATATATATAGCAAGCGCAATGGACGCGAAAACCCCAAATGTCCTATAATAAACAATCATAAAAAGCATTACAAGTAAGGTACCAAGCAACCACGCAACAATAATTCTATCCAATGAATCACCCGCCGCCGATGGACTCACGGTGCGCTGGTTTATAAGCTCAATTGGAGCTGACAGCGCACCAGCGTTAAACCTCCTTACCAACTGTCTCGCATCTTCTATGGCTTGTGGGCCAGTGCCTAAGGTTATCTGCGCGCTACCCCCGCTTATTTTACTTTGAACAATCGGCTCGTTTTTCAATTCATTATCTAAAAATATCGCAAGTGGTTTGCCGATATTGCGACCCGTTATCTGTTCAAATATATCCGCGCCCTCATTATCAAACTCCAGTAGAACCATTGGATTGTTTAAATTATCAAACCCAAGAGTCGCAAGGGTTATAAATCTTCCCGTTAGCTTTGTTTGCACATAAATTGCACCATCTTCGGTCATTTTAATCTCACGAAAATCCAAAACTGGCGTTTCTCCAATTTGCCTTATTGCCTCTTCTACGTTTCCTACACCAGCTAAATCAATCAGTAAGTGGTAACCCTCTGCCTTTCTTGTGATATTCACGCGTGGCTCGGCAACACCAAAGAGATTTACGCGTCGCTCTATAACCTCCCTTAGTCCAGAAATAGCATTTTCATGTTCACTCTCCGGAATTCCATAAAGGTCTACCTTATATACAAGCGTACTACCCCCAGTTAAATCCAACCCCAACCTCCATGGAAGATTATCAGCGCCAAATCCCGCAGGATACACAAAGACCCCAGCTGAAATAGTAGCAAGTAAAATAGTGGTAAATATAATTACCGATTTGGATTTTGGAGTCTTTTTGACGCGAACGCTTTTTTCCATACGAATGTATTATATCAGAAATCGTATTTTTTATAAAAAGAAAGCCGCACCACGGAGGGGCGCATGATGCGGCCTCCTTTAGTGCGGCGTGTGGAGCCTACG
>CAZMCG010000027.1:0-8126 GCA_964565105.1 uncultured Candidatus Saccharibacteria bacterium | reverse complement strand
GGGGGAGTCAAGGCAGTAAGTCAACTGCCTGACCTCACTCTCGCTGACAAAGTCAGCGAGAGTGAGGCTCACGAAGATTTCGTGAGCCTCGCCGAGCGCCGAATCGCTGGGGGCGGCGGAACGGTTCTTCTTCTTGGTGGTCGTCATTGCGACCACCTCCTTTCTCCCCTTTTGGGGAAAACTGGACCTGCTTTATTCAGGTCCCCGGCAGAAACTTTGTAAAAAATTTCTGCTGGGAACCTGAACGGGATATATAAATTT
This sequence comes from uncultured Candidatus Saccharibacteria bacterium, assembly GCA_964565105.1. GTDB lineage: Bacteria > Patescibacteriota > Minisyncoccia > UBA6257 > Colwellbacteraceae > CAZMCG01. The sequence continues at coordinate 7,865 of CAZMCG010000027.1, read as the reverse complement.
CGTAAAGAACTCTTCGATTCACTTGCTCTTACTCCTTTCCCTAAAACACCTTGCGATGTTCGGGGAACTTACCAGGAGTGTTCTGCGTCCATCGGTGGACTTTCGTCCTCCGAATTGCTCTCTCCTCTACCCGTCCATAGCCCCGATAAAATCGCGGACGACGGAGGGCTCTCATACTCGATGGGCGCAGTTGCACTCATGGTGTTCCTCTAAGCGGGGTTTCCTTGCCTAGGAAGCAAACCCACAGGAACTTTATTTAAGGTACTACTTCTCTTCCTTAAGAGACTCTCTCTCCTTGGGAAGGTAATGAAGGGGAGTGATGCACGCAGACCAATTATTTGTTTATTTGATGTCTGGGCTGTCAAACCTCTCCTCTCCATTACTCTCCCAATAAAAAATGCTTGTATACTCTCTCCTTGGGGGAAGGAGGGAGTATACAAGCATTCATTTTTACCTTGCTCGTACCTAGCTCTCTCCTTCTAGGTTCTAATTTATATTGTATTTTGATGTACAGTCTGTTCGCCTTCTCAACCTTACGCTCTTATTGTAACATATCTTTCATATCTTGTCAAGGCCCTTGTGACACTTACTATCGGTACTCCCTATTTACCAGCCTATAACAACAATCTCGCCTCTTTTTAAAACCTCATATCTGTCATGGAACTGAAACAATAGTAGCATAAGTATACACAAGTGTCAAGTTCAAACAGTTCGATCCTTTTTATGTTATGCTTTAATCAAACTAAGTAGCGCTTAAAATACAATTAATATGTATGAAAACCAACTAATCAATGCGGGGTTAACTAAGGAGCAAGCCGAAATATATGGAATTCTTCTCGCACAGGGCTCTATTCCTGCTCGTGAAGTGAATAGGAAAACGAAATTTACAAGACCGCTTACATATAAGATCCTCGATGAGCTTGTAGGATTGAAACTTGTGTCCAAAAAGAAAGGGGCAAATAATGTATATGTCTTCGCGCCTGAACACCCCGGTAATTTAGAAAAACTAACACAAGACAACCTCAAAGACGCAGAGGCAGCGGCAAGAGCGGCAACGGCCGTACTCGATGGACTTGTTTCAGGCTTTAATTTGGTTTCAGGTATGCCTGGTGTAAGTTTTTTTGAAGGTGATAAGGGAACACGCCAAGTCGTAAAAGATTCACTTGAGGCAAAAGGAGAAATCTTGCAATATCACGATCCAGACTCTATCGGAAAATTCATAGCGGAGGCGAATGCTCTATATATGAGAGAGCGAATTATGAGCAAGATTAAAAAACGTATGCTGATACCAAAAAGAACTTCGAAAACATACGTTGAAAACTACAAACAGCGCAGTGAAAGGTATCGTTTACTTACGAAGGTGAAGTTCTTTGATGTAGATTCGACCGCTTCTACATTAACGATGATTTATGGCGACAAGGTTTCATATCTTACGCTTGAACCTAAAACAAGAATTGGAGTAATCATTCAGTCAAAAAGTATATCTGATTTCCACCGCGCGCTTTTTGAGCAGAACTGGAAGAAAGCCTCTCATATAGAGTAAGGCTATTTACCCCGTGGACGCTCAATGTCGTAATATAGATATTCGTTCCCTTCACTTGTGCGAACTGTGCGTTCACCGACAATCTCAAATCCAAGCTGTTGGTAAGTTTTGAGTGTTTCCTTACTATCGGCAAGCACAGTTCCTTTTACTAAACTCCTGCCCTCTCGTAGAAGCGTGGCAGTAAACAACGCACCGCCCAGTGCAAACCCACGCGCGTGCGGATCAACATTCATCGAGGTTGCCTCAACTGATCCATCCTCTACATTACTATATCGCAAAAAGCCAACCATTTTCCCATCGTGGCGAAGTATGTAAAAGCGAGCACCCGCGTCTTCTAGTTGTTTATTGAATATCAGTGCGTTTTCTGAAAGCAGGTCCTCTGGGAAAACACCCTTTCTATTTTCAAGGAAAAACTGGTTCATTTCTGCCTTCATCTCTTTCGTCAGTTCTGACCCCAGTAGGCTCGCTATTTCCGTCCCCTCTATGTCTTCTAATTTAATACCTTTTTGCTCCTTTGAGATTTCTTTGAAGACGGCTCCAAAAAGGAGAACACCCTCGTGTAAGCCACGGAGCCTTCGCGCTATGCCCTCTCCTACCTCAAAAGAAGTGTCCTCTGCGAACAATATCTTTCGTGCTTCTAAGTCTTTCAAAAATCCTTTTCCTTTTAAAAGAAGCCTGTCCCTTACTTTCGTGACTAATTCAGCTTCTGAAAGGTCAGAGCTAACCCTCAAGGCCATATACTCGGCGACACCGCGCGCTGAATCTGCTATTCTCGCGTAGGTGTCAAAAACACTTTGAGCAACGACTTCGGAAAGCGTTCCGTCTCCTAGAGACAAAATTGTATCGCCCATCGCATCACCATACTCCAGGCTCAAGAATGTACGCATACCATTCTCTCCGTAGCGTTCCACAAATTCTATCGCTTCAGCCTTTTTGCTTGTGTCTGCGCTTCCTGCAAAATGCATGAACCACCCCTGTTCCCGGAGGGGCAAATTATTGAAATGCACTCGCGTACTTTTGAAGAAGTCATCGTCGTAGAAAGTAAAATATTTACTCTTGAATTCTCCGAGTATTTTTTCCCTCCTTTCACGCTCTTCCTCGCTTTCTCTTTCTTGCGGCATAAACAACATCTCATAAGTCAATTCCAGCACCTCAGCTCTTGCACCCGACCGCCCGCCCGTTAGATCTCCCAACTTAAAATAACCAAGCAACTCTTTCTCGTTTCCAAAAACCCCCATTTCTCCTTCTCCGGATAGGCGACGCACAAAGAAATCAGGATTGTTATACTCACCCAAATCGTAAAGTCGTTCGAGATATTGAACACCTTCTTTAGAAATCCCTATCTGCCCAAGTTCCAATCTATACAATATTACCGCCAAGGAGTGTTTATCTTTTGACTCTCCTTGAATTTGTTCAAGAAGTCTTCCTGCCGCATGATTCGCATTTTGCATAGATAGCGCATCGGCGAGGGCATTCGCGAAGAGAGGGTTTCGGTTCTTGCTCCAGAAATCCACAAGAGTGTCTGTGTTGTCATCTTGGTCAGCTTCAATATCTTGGAACTCACGCAACACCGTCAATAAAAGTCTATGGTACGCATATTCTTCTATGTCTCCTCCACTATCTGCAGTACTCTCCATCTGCCACTTGAAATAATCCTGCGGTGCCTCAAATGCGCCTTGGGGCTGACGTGTGCCGAAAAGCATTGAGTGAGCAACATTATAATCGCCCCCCCAGCTTTGACGGGACGAATCTCTAAAACTCCCATCACGACTCTCCACGGACTCTTTAGTGAATACCGAATTATATACTTCTTCAAAAACTAAGGCGTACTGCAAATGAGATAAAAAAATGCGGAGAATTTCCGCCTGTTCGCCCGATGGAAGCGCGCGGTATTCTTCTGTAAACATCTGCTCCGGGTCTATAAAGTGGTTTCCTGCTATAGAAAGCTCGGCAGCTTCATCCCAAGAGTTCTTAAATCCCTCTACTGCCTTACCAAACTTTTCCAACTGATCTCCTAAACCGGGTTTGAAGCCTTCGAGAAGGTGTTCGGGGGCAAGATTGCGCCTTTCTGCTATTTCAAGATATTGCCCAAGTCGTTCTCTGTCAGAATCCTGCCCTTTTATATCATCCGCAAAAAACGGTGCGGTAGCTATAAAGAGTTCATGCTCGGGGAGAGTCTCGGGGACCCCTCTTTGCGTGGCAAAGAGAGCCTCTGCGGCTTGTATGTCCTCCGGAAATCTTTCGAAATATTCATCAATTGTTTCATGTTCTATGCGCAGGTCGTGAAGAGTATAAGCTAGCAATAGAAGCCTCTTGCCTGCAGGCATTCCATGCAAATATTCTGTGTTATCTGGCGAAAAAAATGCGTCTGGGTTTTTTTGATAATCTTCGTTCCACTTTCCCCAAACCTCATCTGAACCGCCTGCTTTCAAAAACAAATCAGCTGCTTCAAACGCAAGATCCGCTTCATACCCTTCGTTGCTTTCATCTATTTTAATTGGCGGGTCTCCTTTTCTCATTTGGATTAATTATAACTGATTTCTTACTAAAAACCTTATCAACCCGACATTGAATTAAAATTCACAGAGCACACGCCCACTAACCCCCTTGTTCTGTGGACTCTGCGGGCAGGGGCGACTCCATCTCTGTAAGCTCAGGTAATAAATTAAGGATTTCCTCCATATCTTTAAAGCCAGCGTGTGGCTCATTGTTTAACACAAGGGAGGGAAGCTCATCAGATATATTTTGTATTGAGATAAGTGTTTCTATAGCAGAAAGGTCCAAATTATAATCAAAAGAATATATACGAAGCTGTGGATATTGCCGTGCAAGTTCCGTTAATACATATCCCTGACGCCTACAATCAGGACACTCCCCCTCCACATTTGAATAAAAGTACAACAAGAAAACGGGCTTAAATTCATCACACTTTTCAGAAATCTTTTCCATAAGTATTAAGTCTTTTATTGCTAAAAGAGAATAACGCTGCTTTAACCTTATAACTTCCTCATTTTCAGAGCCGAGTCGCGCTTCGGCAAATGATAATTTACGAGCAAGTGTGTCAAGCTCACGAGAGAGAATAGGATTTTCAATAATATTCTCGCAGGACTGTCCTTTTAGTAGTTCAAATTGGGTTTCGAGCGAAAGTATATTAATTGCGATACCCTCCTCAATGGAACGAAGTTGTTCAATACGCTTTGTATTAAAAAAATTATTTGTAACAATTGCGGTTCCAAATATAAACGAGGTTATAAGAAGGGCTAAAAAATATCTTGCCCAGGGTATTGATCTTTTATTTTCCATAAAAATAATATAGTGTCAAGTTTATTTATATCAACAGGGCTATCTCCACCTAACGCCTTCGCTGGTTATAGCTTTGTACACCGATGCCGCAAGCCACAAAGGCGTTATAAAGCCATAGATAACTAAAAGTGCCAACATATCAAATGACACGACTGGGTCCTTGAGCATCCTTTTCCCTATTCCCATAAGTACAAGTGTAAGTGTTATCAAGATAAGAGTTATAACAAGTACGGTACTTGTGTGCACAAAGAAAAGGTCAAAATTTACAGCAGGCACTGTTATCCCAATTGTTTGAAAACGTACAACCTCGCGTGCAATAAATATTATCATATTCCAGATTGCTACAGAAAATAAGAAAAGAGAGCTAAAAATAGATAGATAACTAATGGGCAATATCAACATACCAAGTACCCCGTACTGCGGATTGAAAAATATATTTCTATATTCGGATGAGTTTTTTAAAAAACCATACCCCCAACGCACTCTTTGGCGAAATAGCTGAGAAAAGTTTTTCGGAGCGGTGGTGTACACAATGGCGTTTGGCTCGTTTGTGATTTTTTTGTGGTGTTTTTGTAAACGCAAACACATTTCGAGGTCTTCAGTGCCGTGGCCATGCCTCCATGGACCAACCTCGTCAATAACGCTTCTGCGAAGAAATGAAAACGGCCCCGGGGTTATAAACAAGGCGTCTATTAACGAAAAAGTTTTTCGGATAAAAATAGCAAGTCCATACTCAGCTTTTTGAACAACTTGCAATATACTGCTTGCGTTATGAACTTTAATGCCCGGCGTTACCGATACCACCTCCTCATCCGCAAAGTGTTTGATGATATGCTTTAACGCATCGCTATTGACATACGAATCCGCGTCAAGAACTCCAATAAATTCGGCTGAGGTATACTTTAGGGCTTCGTTCATAGCGCTGTGCTTGCCACCATTTTCTTTATCAACCACTATAACTTGTGGATTACTCTCAAAGCTTTTTAAAATTTCCAACGTACCATCTGTAGATCCATCATTTACTGCAATTATTTCCAGTTTATTTTTTGGATAGTCTAGCGCAAGAAGCGACTCAAGGGTTCCTGTGACCGTGTTTTCTTCGTTCCAACAGGGCACGATAACAGCGACGCTAGGTAATATAGAAAATCCCTTATTATTTTTAGTTTTTTTACTACCCACGTGCTCAATAAAGGTCATTAACAAAAACACCTGAAAATAAAGCACGACAAATAGAGAAATATAAACTCCTATTTGGAAAGAAATCATTGAAAAAATATTAGCATATAATCGCTAAAATAACAGTAAAGTGTATGGATTTTTGAATCCATTACTCTTTTTACTCTGAGTTGCGCGCATAAATATATGAAACGCAAATCCATTAGACACAAAGAGCATCGAGCGCGTAGAATATAGATATGTCACATAAGATAGATACACCGATTGATAAGGTGAAGGGTGTGCAAGCGCGATTTTTGCCACACATAAAAAAGCTTGGCATAAAAACCGTGCGTGATTTAGTAATGCATTTCCCTGTACGCTATGAAGATTGGCGAGAGATTTCTCCTATAGCCGAACTTACACCCGGCGATAAGGGGGCTATCCAGGGCACTATACAAGAGATTAACCAAACAAAAAGTTGGCAAAAAAAGATGATTATAACCGAAGCCTTGATCGGGGATGAGACCGGCTCAATCCGCGCTGTTTGGTTTAACCAGCCCTATATCGGACAAATGCTCAAAAAGGGAGTGCTTGTTAATATCACCGGAAAAATTAGCATTCCAAAAGCTTCAGCCAAAGGCGGACCTGCCTCCGGCGGGAAAAAGGCTCCCTACTTCTCTAACCCAGCTTACGAAATAATCTCTAAAAATACCCCCGAACCCAAGCATACCGCGCGGATTATCTCAATTTATCCGGAGACAAGGGGGCTTACCTCTAAGGGGATTCGCTTTATGATGAAGAACGCTCTCGACGCTATGGATGACATTCCTGAATTTATCCCGCAAGGCATTCTCAACGAGCTGAAACTACCAGAGATAAATGACGCTCTTTTAAAAATTCATTTACCAGAAAATACTAAAGACGCGCAACCCGCAAGGAAACGCTTCGCTTTTGAAGATTTATTTTTTCTCCAGCTAAAAAATGTTCAGGAAAAATCTCTTTTAAAAAAACAAAAGGCGCATGTAATCTCCCACACCGACGAAGACCTAAAGAAACTCTTTCTAAAACTGCCATTTACCCTGACCTCTTCGCAGAGAAAATCTCTTATGGAAATTCTGCACGATATGTCTTTTCCCCACCCGATGAATCGCCTCCTCCAAGGAGATGTCGGCTCAGGTAAAACAATTGTCGCAGGAATTGCCGCGTTTATCGGAGCGGATAAGCCAAACGAGCTACAAACTGCTTTTATGGCGCCCACCGAACTTTTAGCAAGACAACACTACAAAACACTAACCACGATCTTTGACAACTTCACAGGAGGTATCGGGCTTTTAATCGCAAAAGAAGCAAGAGTTTCTTACGGAGACAGACCTGAAGAAAAGACCACAAAAGCGGATCTTCAAAAAAGCATATCTTCTGGAAAACTAAAAGTCATAATAGGCACGCACGCTCTTATCCAAAAAAATGTAAAGTTTAAAAATCTTGGGCTTGTGGTTATAGACGAACAGCATCGCTTCGGAGTCAAGCAACGAGCCCAATTAGTTCGAAAAGTTGAAGGCGCCGGAGATGTCGGCAACAAGCAGGTCCGACAAATAACTTCGCGACGATCGAACAACTCGAACATTCTTGCTCCTCACTTTTTAAGTATGTCGGCGACGCCAATTCCTCGCACGCTAATGATGAGTATTTTTGGCAATTTAGACTTATCTCTTATAACGGAGTTACCCGCAGGGCGACGCCCGATTATCACAAAAATTGTTGATCCAAAAAACAGAGACAAGGCATATGCTTTTATAAGAGGTGAAGTGCAAAAAGGCAGGCAAGTATATGTGGTGTGCCCGAGGATTGAAAAAGTTGGAGA
>CAZMCG010000026.1:2370-8257 GCA_964565105.1 uncultured Candidatus Saccharibacteria bacterium | reverse complement strand
TGAGGTTTGGCCGTCGATGAGGAGTTTCATGTTTGCGTTGAAGTTGTCTATGTTCATCAAGTCTGACTGGGAGAAGATCGGCTCGAACTGGTTTTTTAGAAATTCTGCATCATCAGCGCCCACGCGGAACGCGACGGTTGAGCCGACATTCCCGAAAACGGCGCCTCTTATGTCGTCCTCTAACTGCTGTATAAACTGGTGGGCAATCACGAGGTTTAGTTTGTACTTGCGCGCCTCGGAAAGGATCGTCGCGATACTATCTGTTGTGAAACTTTGAAACTCGTCTATATACAAGAAAAAGTCGCTCCTATCATCCTCCGCAATATCAACCCGGGAGAGTGCCGCCACTAAAAGTTTACTTACAATAACCAGCCCGACAAGACTGGCATTTACTTCGCCTAATTTACCCTTGGACAAGTTAACAAGAATAATTTTCTTATTATCCATCGCATCTCTAAAGTTTAATGAACTTGTTTTTTGACTTATAATCGGCCGGAGGAATTCATCGGCGACAAAGCCGTTAATCTTTGAAGTGATATAGGGCGCAATGTTCTCTAACTTTGCCTCACCGCCCGCTTTTTCTGCCTCTTTTTCCCAAAAATTCTTGATAACATCATTTGTTTCCCTGCTTAATTTATCCTTGCGATAAGCCGCGTCTGTTAAAACCCTTGGAATATCAAGGAGCGTAGGCGCCTCGTTTGCATAGTCACTCAAAAGAAGTAATGCCGAGCTCCTAAAGTACTGATCAAACATCGGCCCCATACTTTCTTCAGAAAATAGTTTTTTAAATATCGCGAGGAGTTCGTTTACGACAAGTGTCTTCTGCTCCGGTCTTTTTGGGTCGAACTCTAAAAGATTTAATCCAAACGGCCGCGAAGTATCACCCGGGTCAAACCAAACTACATCGTTCTTCCTCTCGGGTGGAACACTCTCTAGGATATCCCGCACCATATCACCATGCGGATCTATCACGGCAACACCCTCACCGTTTACAATATCTTGCCTTACCATATTCTTCATAAAAGTCGTCTTGCCCGTTCCCGTTTGTCCGATGACATACATATGCCGCCTCCTGTCTTTTGTGCCAATTCTTATAGGGATTTTACCACCTCTATAAATACTCTCACCCAAAACAATGCCCTCGGCGGGTAAGTTAACAGGTGGCTCAGCTGCTTTATATTTTAGAGTCTTTAATTTAGGAACACCGATAGCGGATGCCGGAAAATGATAAAAACTTGCAAGCTCTTCAATGGACAGTGGGATCGCATTACGCGATAAAGGAAGCCTGAACGCGTAGCGAAACACGAACTGCTTCATTTTTCTTACAGATACTTTTCTGGGCTTGAGTGAATTGCCATCTGGATTATTTAACTGAACAAAAGATGCCTCAAGATCTTTCAAAATTTGGCCCGCCCTAACTTCATTTTCTGCAGAAACAACAAGGCGAATGTTTACTAAAAAGTGGTGCTTTATTGCTTTTTCTTGAATGAGTTTTATAGCCTGTTCATTAGATGGTTTACCCGTCAATTCTTTTTCGGAATCTTTTTCTCTTATACCAGAAAGTATGCCCCGCAAGCCACTTTTTGACTTAGCTTTGCCAAGCGCGGACCCAACATCATGCCCCTTTTGCATTTCATGAATTACTTTTTTTGCCAAACCCTTCCTTGATCCCGTTCCTGCCGATTGTATAACACACTGGAACGCGACTCCTTCACCCTGCTCCGCAATTTTAGACATAGCGGTTGCTATTGTATTTAGTGGGTCCGCGCTTAAGTTTTGATATGTGTGAAGTGGGAGTATTGAGTTTTTACTAAGATTAAAATAACTACCAACAGAAACGCCATTTGGATGAAATATATTGTAGTCGTCCACACTCCTTACCTCGGCGAATGGGAAAAAACCATGAATCTGTTTTTCCAGAATTTTTTCCATTGAACGCGGTACAGCAATATACATATGAATTTCTTCCCCTTTATGGTGCACCGCCATCTCAAACGAAACATAGGGCTGGCCGTATAGGAACCCCCTGAGCCCCTTCTCTTTCATGGTACTAAAAGATGCAAGAAATTGCTCCATTTTTGCTATTTCCACCTTCTCGTCTTTTTCATTACTCTCTTCAGAAACATTCTCTCTAGGGAGCATAATCAAAAATAGCGACATATTTAAAGATCGTGTGATTTGCCCTTTTTTAGAAATCCTCTTGAATAAAATAAAAAGTAGGGCTATGGAAACGAATAGTATTATCCCTATTATAATTGTGGCCTGCATATCATTCCATTTGCTTCAATTTATCTTCACCCACAAGGCGGTCATAAAGCTCATCAACGAGGACATCGTGGAATGCGTCAACAAGCGCGGGGTCATTCTTTTTCTTAACCTCCTTAATCGCGGTATCAATATTTTTTTGGAATACGAGTCTAACAAGCTCCTCAACTCCGGCTTTTAATTCGGGTAATTTGTATGATGGAATGTCATCACTAACCGGGGCGGCGGGCGCAGGTACAGCCGTGGGGTCAACCGGCGACGGCTTGCCGAGCTTCTCCCCAATTACATTATGAAGAATAGATTTCTCTGAAATCGGCTCGCCCTCAACCTGCTCAGGTTCTAACTCCTGTTTCTTTTGGTCAATTTCGCTCCGAATACCCTGAAGTTGTTTTTCTAAATTCTCGTCGTAAACAGATTCTGCCATTACTTAAAAGTGTAACTTCTATACACGCTTTTGTCATCTAAAAACTAACGAAGAGGCGGTTTTATAAAAGTCGGTAATTCTGGCAATCATGCGGCTCCACGCTGTAGTTGTCCTGAAAAATCCCCTGCGTATTTCTTTATGGCACGAAAAGCCGAATCGCGTTCTCCTGTATCATCAACAAGGCTTGCCCTTTCTTCATGAATACCCTCTACAACTTTGTGCATATCGTCATATATCTCAGCGATTTCCGGCCTGTTAATCTCCGAGGCATAAGAATTAAACGCGTGCAATTGTAATAATATCTCTTCGAGAATTTGAAACTGCACAGGGTGACTTGCTAAAGCTCTTTTATCTCCGCTTAGCCATAAATTACTAAGGCTCTTGATCGTTTCTGCGTCTGCGCCAACCACAACCTTTGGAATTTTACTCAAACTTCCTCGCGTTCCTTTGTGCTCGGATTTAAAATACTTAACCTCCGTGAGCTTTCCTCGTTCTATTCCTCTTTTAATTTTCTCAAGTTTTTCTCGCACTGTGTAAGAACTCATAGTAGCGTCTATCGCAAGGGCGAGGTGCGAGGCCGGCCCCTCACCTTCTTGAAATTCCGCGATACTATCAACGCCGTTTTTTATATCATCAAACCGAGAAGCTTTGACCATAAAAACACCCGAACCAAGCCACTCACTAAGCTCCGCATGGTCATTAAAAATCGCTTCGAGAACCGAAGCAAGATTCCCCGCGCTCTCTGTATCTTTGTCAGCGCGCTCGGCAAACCCACGCTCCCTTTTCCTCACATACTCTATATCTTTATCTACCGAACCCCCGTAGATATCCGTAAAATCTTCCATATTAACCTCGCTTCTTCTCAAGGCACCCTGCGCCTTTTTATAAACCCTACCTGCGTCAAAATTTCCGGACACTATTGATTCGAAACCTTTCATGTTTTTTATTTTAGCATTTATAATTACATAGATCCCCTTGCCCTCTCCACGCTCCCTGACTGTGGAAATTTATCTACCATTATTAAATTATTGCGTTTTACCGGGCTGGCTATAGGTTTTCTCTAAGCATAGCTGACTCTCTCTGCAAACGATTTTCTAAGTCATCCGCAAGACCCGGTATTGAGGATGCGTATGTCTCTATTTTTTCTTCGAGTGTCTTTACATCCTCTAAACTTGATTCAAGGTCCTTGATCTGCTCCTCGTTTAATCTGTTTAATAACGTCTCCATAATGAGTTTATTGAAGCGGTCGCGGATAATTTCTCTCGCCTTATTCTTTTCTTCAGGAGGCAATTTAGTAATACTCGGTGCCTCCAGTACACCCATTATAAGGGCGTCCACATATGCGTCTAATTGTTTGTTAATATCGTTCATTGTCTTAATAATATCATACCCAGCGCTTCTTTAAACCTTGATGTAAATTGAAGTTTGTATCCTACGGGCATCGCACGATGATCAACACTACCCTGAACACCCCATTCGGGCACGCCAATATCAGAGTCCTCAGCAACTATTTTTGTAAGTTCTTGTATCTGCTCACTTGTAAAGTTCATATCAAACTGATTTTCTAAAATACCCTCTACCGCTCCCCACGCACTACTGTATCCACTAGCTTCAAACTCCATAATTGCCGGGAGTGAAGCAATATCAACGGGAACTTCAACACCCCCATCCCCTAAAAGTCCGTGAATATATTCATTAGCTCCTGTAACATCAAATTCCGTTCCAATAGATAAAGAGTGTGCACCCTCCCATGTAATATCATTATCACCAAGAACTATTGAGACAGCCCCGTGGACTTCCGCACTACTTGGATCACGCCCAAGCGCCTCTCCCATATAATCTTTCATATCACCCCATACTGTATCTCCACTTTCAAGATCAAGTGTATCTACCTCGCCCGAAAATTGTTCCATATCCCCTGCTGATATAATCCCCTCTGCGTCGGCGGGCACCACAGATTCTTCGATAGGAATATTTGGTAATTCTGGTAATTTAGGTAGTCCATCCTCCAAAACATCAGCTCCTCCCAAAATATCACCATCTACACTAGGTATTCCTGCCGCCCTTGCCGTCGGCACACCTTCTATGCCACCCACTAACACACCCCCAACCAAGCCCCCTAATGCTCCTATAGTCGCGCCACGGAGAATCGCTCTTCTCAATCGCTTTCTATCAACCAACTTAGCTCTATCTATCCTCTCCATAAACTCCTCGGCACGATCTGATACCTTCTTACTTTCAACATCCGCATCCGGGAGTGATTCACTTGCTTTTGTAGAGATAACCTCCTCTAGCCATACAAGGGTGTCTTTCCTTTCCTCTGATTCTTCTTTTTTAATTGCGACTAATGTATATCGTCGCTTGTCCATAAGCCTTTCAACTATCCTAGGATTTCCTTTCGCATTTTTAATTGCATCATCGAGGTTAACAACTTTCTCATATAAATCTTTCTTATTCAGATTAAAAGAGCCCCCTTGCATCTCTTTTAAAAGCTCATTGTACGCGCTACGCTCTCTCCACCATGCCCTTGCCCCACCCACGACTCCTCCACCAACGCCACCGGCTATAATCGCAGGAGCAAGTCCCCCAATTCCTGTTAATGCCACGCGTGTTGCTTTGCGAATTACAAAACCCGCAGCCGCACCGGCTATAAACTCTGATCCGACTCTTCCGAATATTCTTACTTTAGAGCTCCTATCGTGAAGGCTCTCCCAAAACTTTTGAAAAGAACTTTTATTTTGTGCTATAAGCTCTGCTTGCTTAGATATTGCTTCTAAAATATTTTTTCTTATCTCTTCTGGTGTCCCTAAACGCGATCCCTCCCCTTTAATCAAAAAGTTGGCATGCTTTCTTAACTCTTCGGGCGTCAATCCCACAACCCAATCCTCAACAGACAGAACTCCTTCCCTGTTTATTCTCTCCACAAGCCTCCTCATCGCGCCTACTTCATCTAAGATTTCCTCCCTTGCATTTTCTCTTACCTCCTTTATTTTATCAACGGCTTTTTGTAAAAGCTCTCGTGTTTCCTTTGGGGTTCTGCTTCTTGAGCCGGGCCCCATAAGATATATCCTTGCAAATCCGCCAAGTTTATCTTCGGGTATATTTCTCAACTTCTCTTCAAATGCGACTATCCCATATGCGCTCAACCCAAGAACAAAGTTTTGGAGTATAGGAGAGGCTCCAATCACTGGCTCCTCT
>CAZMCG010000026.1:0-2270 GCA_964565105.1 uncultured Candidatus Saccharibacteria bacterium | reverse complement strand
CGCCACCCTTCTTTGTTTTTTCGCTTTTACCCGCCCCCCTCGCCTCCTTCTTTTCTTTTTCCGCTTTCTCTTTATCTATAAAACTCTTATGGACTTTATTAATAATCTTTCGTGCGTCGGGATTTTCTTCCTCGCGAGTAGCCAGGTTCCATTCCCGCAACACACCCACCACCCCATCTCTTCCAAACTCATCTTTGTACCACGGGTCTTGTGTAATCAGACCGCCAATATCCTCTATAACTGACTTCAAGGATGTACCCTCTTTTTCTTTTATTACTCGGACTCCATACTCAGTAAGCGCGTCGAGCGCATCCTCGGCGCTCATTTTATCGTCCGACTGCTCCCCCATTTCTTCCAAGGCCGCTCTTGCCCCAGCATATATGTCTTGTTCTTTAAGAGCGTCAACCACGGGGTCTGCTTCGGCTCGATCTTCGGTCTCCCTCTTGGCGCCTTCGCCACCCGACACGGGAGGTGTTTCCTTGGAACCCTTACCACCCTGCAATTCCACCTCAGGTTGTGGAGGTTTTTCTATTCCATTCTCCTCAGGTTTTAGAAACTTCTCTACCATGCTTAAAAACATCACATATGCCTATAAAAATGTCAAATTAAATACCACAACCTTTTAACTTTTAAGCCATTTACCATATTGGCGCACTAAAAGATCCTCAGCCCTTTCTGGCTGTTTCATCACAGCCTTTACTACCTTTTCGGTTCTTATAGATTGAGATCCCTTGATCAAAATAATTTCTCCTCCTTCAATAAGCTCTTTTAACTTATGGGCAGCCTCCGGAGACCTATGAAAAGAATATATGTTTTCTTTTTTAATGCGAGTGTTTTTTACCGACTTAGCAACAACTTTAGATTGAGGACCGACGGCTATTAAAATATCAACTATTTCTCCGGCCATTATCCCGATTCTTTTATGAGCTTCGTTACTGTGTTTCCCTAACTCAAGCATATCTCCCAGGACAGCTATTTTTTTCAACCCACTCCCCCTGAGGATTTCCAGGGCGTTTGCAGTGGAGTCAGGAGAGGCACTATATGAATCATCTATAATCAAAGAACCCCTTATCCCAGAGATAAGGCGACCACGCCCTCCCTCTCCCTTATACCCCGCAATGGCTTCGGTAGCTTGTTTAAAAGACAATCCAACTACAAGACTGGCTGTCACAGCAGCGGCAACGCTGTAGCTTTGAGCCCTTCCCACAGGACCTGTTAATTCAATTTTAGACTTACTACTTGAGGCTTCTAAATTAAATTGTATTCCCGTTGGATGATTATTTGAGGAAGTTGTTTTGAAGTTAGAAATTTTGACATCGGCTTCCCTACTGAAGCCATAGGTCTTGATCTCTCCTCCAAAGAGATCTTTCATAGCTTTTACCATATCATCATCTATATTCAATATAACAGAGCCGTTTTTATGTACGGCCTTTACAAGCTTGGATTTTTCGGCGGCGACTTGAGATACGTCGTCATAAAACTCTATGTGCACAGGAATTTGCCCTATCGCGGTTATAACAGCTATGTCGGGACTTGCAATCTTAACTAAACGACCAATGTCTCCTGGGTGATCAGCCGCATATTCAAGAATTAACACCTCGGGATATTTCTCATGACTTTTGAAAATAAGATCTAAAAATCCCTTGAAAATAGCAGTTGATATAAAAAGAAATCCTCCGGGAGTTTTATAATCCCCCAAAATTGTAAGAGGAAGACCTATCTCATTGTTTAAGTTACCTCCAGCCGTGCGGACACTGACTCCTGACTGCTTGAGGATAACTCCCAGGGCACTTTTAGTTGAGGTTTTCCCGACGCTACCAGTTACTCCGATTATTATAGGTTTATATTTTAAAAGGGTAAGTTGTGCGATAAAACCAAGTTTCCAAGCGGCTACATTGATTAGGAATTTTTTCATATGCACCTTTACTTTACCAAGCCCAAACCTATTTTCAAAACAGACACCAACCAACACGCAAGACGCGTAACAATTTGAGAATATACTCCTCAATGAAAAACGCCTCGCATTGGCTAGTCCATATTTTATTAAACCTCTACAATCTTTGCGTGTTCGTAAGGTAATTTATAGGATTTATCTGCGTGTAATTTATTTGTAATTACTATTTTTATCTATCTAACAAGCTAATAAATCAACAGGCTAACAAACCCAATCACGGTCTTACTTCTCTCAAGAAGGGAGACATGACAGTCACATGGCCCTCTCTTGTACCTCCTGGGTTTGTGCAAGTTATTGTGTATGTTGTTGTCCTGCC
>CAZMCG010000025.1:0-10132 GCA_964565105.1 uncultured Candidatus Saccharibacteria bacterium | reverse complement strand
GGAGGAAGTTCAAGAAATCTGGTTTGCAGAGACTCTGACGCTATTAATTTTTCTAGTAGTGGAAGACATCGACAATCTTTATGTGAATTTGCAGAAGATAATCAAGAAGCTAATCAACAAGAAGTAAAAGTAGAAGAGCAGACTCCTCAAGAACAACTTGCACAACTTCAAGCGCAACTTATAGAGCTTCAAGAACAACTAGCACAAAAACGATCAGGGCAAAAACAATGCCCATACTTTACCACTCACTTCAAAAGAGGAGATAGAAACCAAGGAGAATTAAGGAAAATACAAATATTCCTAAGAGATCAAGGCTTCTTTAATCACCCACACATCACAGGATACTTTGGACCAGTTACAGATAGAGCTATTAGAGACTTCCAAGCAGCTTATGCAGACGAAATTCTAAAGCCATGGGGAATTACAGAACCAACAGGTTTTTGGTATAAAACAACAAAAGCAAAGGCGAATGAGATTGTGGGTTGTGCTTTAGAGTAATTAAGAAGATACTATTCCTTCAAATATCTGTTTCCTGCTTATTCTACTCGCACTCACTTACAGTCAGTCCTGACGAGCGGAAGTTACAATCTCACCGCCTATGAACTAAAAAGACCCCAGTCACGGGGTCTTTTTAGTTTATGATATGGGAGTAAGGAGGGATTCGAGCAGGAGGAGGGGCCGGGAGGAAGCTTCGTCCTCCCGTGTAGGAATGAGTCGAAGGCGGACTCAAAACCGCCCTAGAGCGTCCGTGCCTAAAACCTAACGGCTCGGCCATATAAGGCGGACGCACGGAGTAGCTGGGTTTTGAGAAAATCTACAAGTCAGTAGATTTTGTTCTATTACCCTCCCTCACCGCCTTCGCCCGACGAAGCCTCGGCGAAGTCGGGATTCGCTTCGTCTTCTTGGGCTACGGCGGCTGAAAACCGCTGTGGTCCACGAAGACTGGACAAGAAAACTAAAATTATGCACACCGTTTATATACTCAAATGCACTGACAATAGGTCTTATGTTGGGTGTACCAATAACTTCAATGATAGAATCCTAAGACACGAAACAGGCCGAGTTCCATCTACGGCGAGTAGGCTACCCGTTAAAGTTGTAATTCAAATAGCATTCGACGATAAATATAAAGCCTTCGAATTTGAGAAATATCTAAAGTCTGGTTCGGGAAGAGCGTTCATGAAAAGACATTTAATTTAGCGAGTGGCTCCCCCCTGCACCCCCACCGTTTTTTTAAGGATAAGGAAATTTTTGGTTTTGCGCGGAGCGGAGGACGAACGGAGGCAAGCGGAGTGTGTGCGCTTGCGCGCGCACGGAGTTTGCCGAAGTGAGGACGGAGCGACCCCGAGGCGCGGAAAGGTTGGCATTATCACATACTCCGCGCGTAAGATATTGCTGCAAGCCCCCACGCGCTCGGCGCGTGCGAGTTATCAATCGCTCCCCTAGGCCGACTGGCGTCAGCCGGGCTTAGGCGCGATTGCTGTTTGAAAAAGGTTCGCGCAAAGGTTACAATCTCTCCGCCACGATTAAGTTTTATTGTGTAACTTGAATGGCTTTATGAATCCAAAAGAAAAATATAAAAATAGGGATCCAATTTTGGAAACATCTGGTGAAATTATTGGATTTTATCCTAGGGAGTTCTATCCTCTTGATAACTTTTCGAGCTTTACAGTAGAGTGGCATGGAAAAATCTGGCCAACAAGCGAGCATGCATATCAAGCGGCACATTTTATGAAGGGGAGCCCAAAAATTGTAGAGGAAATTTTTAATGCGCGTAGCGCCCACGACGCGCAAAAGTTAGCACAGGGGTATAAAAACAAAATAGATTCAAATTTCAATTTAAGAAAAATAGAAATAATGAAGGATATTTGCCGGAACAAACTACAACAACAACCATACGTTGAGAGAAAACTACGTCAAACTGGTGAGCGTGCAATAATAGAGGACTCTCCCAAAGATGATTTTTGGGGATGGGGCGTAAATCGCAACGGCAGGAACGAGCTCGGGAAAATTTGGATGGAGCTTAGAAAGGAGTTACTTGGCCCATGAGCCTAACACTTATTCCTATGGACACTTCAGGAACCTCTTAACTTTTCTCTAAAAATGTGAATAATAAGAATAGGAGCACACCCTCATGGTGCACTGAGCTTGTCGAAGTGCTTGTGAGGGCTTCACTCGGAGACTAAATAAGAATAAATTCTTATTTATCTCCTCGTTCGCCCTCATGGCGAAATTGCAGAGCAATTTCTTGTGAGGCCTGCGTTCAGAATAAATAGGAAAACTAGTTTTCCTATTTATTCTTCACTTGCCCTCATAGTTCAACGGATAGAATGCGGGATTGCGGATTCCGTGATGGAGGTTCGATTCCTCCTGAGGGCGCAAGGGGGATGGCGGGTATCGTATAATGGCTATTACTTCAGGTTTCCAACCTGACAATAGGGGTTCGACTCCCCTTACCCGCTCAAAAATAAATTAGCTAAAATCATTAGTGCGTTTTATTTGTGTTAATTGAGCATAGGCGTTTGTATCGATTTACTAAAATGCCTGTGCGCACCGAATTTATTGAGGCAGTTGCGTTTTAGTTTGTGTAGATGCTTGTACCGAACTTGCTAAGTGCTTGTGCCAAGCTCGCCGAACTGATAGCTTGTAGGGGCAATGACAGATAAAAATGATGATAATAAACATGTCAGGTCGCCGGTTGTGGTGGTTGTGGGGCATGTTGATCACGGAAAAACTACGCTCCTTGACTATATACGCAAGGAAAATGTGGTTGAGAAAGAAGTGGGGGGTATTACTCAATCAATAGGCGCCTATGAGATAATCCATAATGGCAAGAAGGTTACATTTATAGACACTCCGGGTCATGAGGCTTTTTCAACAATGCGCAAGCGTGGCGCGTCGGTAGCTGATATTGCGATTCTCGTTGTTGCTGCTGATGAAGGCGTAAAAACTCAAACCACAGAAGCTCTTAATATTTTAAAGGAATCGGAGACACCATTTGTGGTCGCGATAACAAAAACCGATACGTCCAATGCGAATGTCCAGAAGGTTAAAAACGAACTTGTTTCCACGGGGGTATTACTTGAGGGTGCGGGTGGAAATATAAGTTTTCAGGAAGTCTCTGGTATTACTGGTGATGGGATAGACGATTTACTAGATTTAATAATTCTTACAGGTGAGGTTGAGGGGCTTTCGTATGACCCTAGTTTGCATGCTAATGGTTTTGTTCTTGAAGCTGAGAAGGACAGCCGAAGGGGGTCGGTCGCACATGTTATTATAAAAAACGGTACATTGCGTCAAGGAGACGAGATAGTCACACAAAGCGTTTCGGGAAAAGTGAAAATCCTAGAAAACTTTCTAGGAAAGGCTGAAAAGAAGCTTATGCCATCGGCGCCCGCGGCTATTATCGGCTTCAATGATATCCCAAAAGCCGGCGAAGAATTTTGGGCGGGTAAGGTTGATATAAAAGTGTTAGGTGTGATGGGCGAGGGCGAATCGCCTGTAAAAGTTGCAGAAGTAATCGCTGATATAACAGAAGATTCAGGTGAAGAGTTAAAGGAGGAGGTAGAAAAGAAGGTGAAGGTCATTTTAAATGCGGACACAGACGGATCACTTGAGGCACTCAAGCAGATTTTAGACAAAGAAGTACAAGTCATTAAGTCGTTCGTGGGTAATATAAGCGACGGCGATGTTCAATTCGCGAAGTCTTCCAAAAGCACAATTTTTGGTTTTCGCGTAGAGGTTGGTAAGGCGGCAAAAAACTTAGCCGATGAGCAGAGAGTAAAAATTGTTACATCAGAAATTATTTACGAATTAGTAGATGCTGTCTTAAATTTGAAAAAGAAAGAGGCTGAAGAAATAAAAGGTGGTCGCCTAGAAGTGCTTGCAATATTTAGCGCGACCGGGAGTAAGCAGACTGTGGGTGGAAAAGTGACCGAGGGAGCCTTGCGGGTAGGAGCACCCATTTCAATTGAACGGGGCGAGGATGTTGTCGGTAAGGGGAAAATCAAGAATCTTCAGAAAGATAAAGCCGATGCGAGAGAGGTCGTGGTGGGCGATGAGTGTGGATTGGTTATTGAAACTGAAACACAAATAGAGAAAGGAGATCTAATAAAAAATAGTTAGAGATTTTTGAGCTTAGGGCTATTTATTAATATTTAGGTGATAAATATTTAGTGTATGGTGGCACGAATCCTTTATAAATTAATATGAAAGGATTACAATGTGCGGAGGATGGGGTTTGCTTTGTTTTTTGATTTGGCGCAGTGGCGAAGTGGCAACGCGGTGGTCTGCAAAACCACTATGCGGGGGTTCGATTCCCCCCTGCGCCTCATCGATTTTATATTAGCTCAACATAGCTCGCTGATAAAATCGATGAGGCGCTGTAGCCTTGGCGAAGGTGGGATAAGACAACATGCCCGGGTGGCGGAATGGTATACGCGAATGACTTAAAATCATTTGTCCAAATGGACATGTGGGTTCGACTCCCACTCCGGGCACAGTGTGGGCTTTCCCTGTTTATCCAAGAGTAAAGCGATTGAGCTATAAACAGTACGATTAGCCAGAGAGGGTCTTTGACTAATCGTATAGACACCCTTTTAAGGGTGTCTATTTTGTTTTATTATAGAAGCTAAGCATTAAAGAGGTTTTTTCACCGAGTTTTCTGTGTTAAAGACTTGGGGCCAATGGTTTATTATTGGGATGTCGGACTAGCTCGGCGGGGTGTTCTAGGGGAAAAATTTAATGTTTTTCTTGTTGGCGCTCCAATTATCATTAATGACAAAATCTTTAGTGGGGGAATAAGTGGCGAACAATAATTTTAGAGCGCTACCTACTACATTATGCAACAGTTTGAATTACGAGAAATTGGAGAAGATTATATTTTTGATCCAACAATAATTTATGAAAATACTCCGTTTACGCAGGCGCGTTTTTATGGGGATTGGCAAAAGAATTTAGGCAGGACGGTAAGAAGATTTTTAGTAAGCAACAAGGGGGAGGTTGTTGCATATTTTCAGATAATCAAGTATCCACTTTTATTTGGTAAGAGTTATTTTTATATACCCTATGGTCCGGTTGTGAAAGATTTTTCGGAAGATTTTTTTAATAATTTAAAGAAAGAATTGATCTTGATTGCAAAAATGGAGAATGTGGTTTTTATTAGACTTGATTTTACACCCCCAGTTTCAAGTGAGATTCTTTCAAAATTTTTTACCAAAGCACCACTTTATACATATCACTCTGCATATTTTCAGCCGCGACTTGAGTGGTTTTTAGATTTAGATAAATCCGAAGACGAGCTACTTATGGCGATGCATGGGAAGGCGCGTTATTGTATACGATTGGCAAAAAGAAAAGAGATAGCCGTGGAGATTACAAAGGATTTTGGAAAATATTTTAACGATTTTTATAAATTAATGTCTGAAACGGCGGAGCGCAATGGATTTAATCTCCACAATAGAGATTATTATGAAAGTATCTTTAAAAATCTTAGTTACTCAAATTCCTATTTATCTATAGCAAGATATGGAGGAAAAATTTTAGTAATAGATCTTATTATTGTTTTTGGAAAAATCGCAAACTATGTTTTTGGTGGCTCAAGCAACGAGGAAAGAAATCGCATGCCGACATATGCTGCGCAATGGGAGGCAATTCTTCACGCTAAACAGCTTGACTGTGATTACTATAATTTTGGGGGCATAGCTACTGAGGGTCAAATATATAAAGGATGGGAAGGACTAACAGTTTTCAAAAAGAAATTTGGTGGACATGAGTTAAAGCATTCTGATTTTTTTGATGTTGTGATAAGTCAACCTTGGTATCGCTTATATAATTTAAGAAAATTTATTAAGAAGAAAAGCCCCTAAGAAACATTAAGGAGTAGAATGGAGAGTGAAATGACAAATTTTGGAGAAAAGAAATTTATTATTAAAAATAATAAAATCGCGTTGTTCTATGCGCCAGAGCTAGTAATTTGACACAACGAAGTGGCTATTTTTATAGAGAAAGCAAGCGAGACACTAGTTCTCTTTTACTTTTATTTTTCTTGCTCTACCCTTGTGAACTTTTGGAAGGTGTACCGTCAAAACGCCGTTTTTCAAACTCGAGTGTGCCTTGTCGGGGTCAATTTCTTCTGGGAGGATAATTGAGCGAGAGAACTTTCCCCAGAAGCACTCTTGGTAATAGTAATCACCAACACTAATTTTTTGTTCTTTTTGGCGCTCACCACGAATCGTTACTTTTTCACTTGTAACGTCAATGTCTAAGTGATCACCCTTGACGCCCGCGATAGTGGACTCTACTACGACCTCATTGGGCGTTTGATAAACATCAATTGCGAGTTGACCCTCGGCCTCGGGCGCAGATACTCCACCAGATTCCGTTTCTATTAATTCCTTACCCCCTGTAGTATTTATTTTTATTACTTTCTTTTTAAACACGCTTTTATTATATCATAGTTATGGACTTGTAAAGAGGCCACTGTGATATATCTTTCTTGTTTTATTTTGTTTTTATTGGCCCCTGTTGACTATTATATATCCAAGTTAAATAATAAGGATAATCTTGAGCTTAAGATGGATCGGGAAATTACGAACCTTAACATGGGTTAATAAGGAAGGAGGTGAAGAGATGGTGATGAAAGCCAAAGTCTCCCGTGGAGAGACTGCCCTTATAGCTGAGCTTGCACGCATTGGTGTGGATATCTCAGAGGGGAATGCTCGGAGAGCGGTTTTATTCGCGGTAGAGTTAATCAAGAAACGCGACAATACGCCACCCGACTGGCGACGCAGGTTTCGTCGTTTAGCCGCCCATGCGATTGCAGCGCGGGTTCCTGGTGTTGCCAATAAAGGTGACATCAGAAGAGCGCACCAGAACGAGGTTGAGAAGCACATGGTGTGGCTTTTAAAAAAGGGCGTATCAGGCGATGAACTCAAGGGATTCTCGCTTGGCATCGCGGACCTGATGAGGGAGTGAGATGGAAGAAACAAACCCAGACCAAGGGGCGGCTCGTAGTAGATGTCATTTCGTTTTTTGACAACTACTCGAGCCGCTTTTGCCTTCTTTGCAGGCGCAAGAACTTCCCCTTATTTTTCTTTTTTAAGATTTCAAAATTATGAAAGGCGAGAATCGCTTTTTTTTAATTCACGCTCTCTCTTTACGCTTTATAAGATTAAAGTCGCGAAGTAGAATAACTGCCGCGAAAGCAAGAAAGATAGATGCATAAATTTCCATGCCATCTAACTGGAGAATTAGTAAGTTAAATACCCAATGCAAAAGTGTCGCGACGATAAGGCCAAATACCAATCGGTTTTTTGCCCAATAATATCCTAAAAACCCTGATGCTAGCGCGTGTAAAAGTGTTGCGCCTATTCCACGGATGAGTGTTACTTGTACTACAAGGTCGGTACCTATAAGATTTAGCATATTTTCAAGTGCCGCGAACCCGAGTCCGGCTGTAATCATATAAATCATTGCGTCAATTCGTTCATCAAAGTAGCGACTCTTTTTTATAACTAGAAATACAAGTAAAAATTTTGCCAACTCTTCTATAAACGCAAAGGGCAATAGGAATTGCAATAAGTGGTTGTTGTGTTCAGGTTCCGCGAAGAGGCTATATAAAAAAAATTGAGGCACAGCGGCAAGTACAGCGGAGGCCGCGCCCGCAAGAAAGACATACAAAATCATTCGCTTTGGCTCCGGATGTGCGCGATCCTCTGTCAAGAAAAATAAAAGCCAAAGGATGGGTGGGATAATGCCGAGTAGAAGAGGAGCGTTGTCTACCATTTTTGAACCATTAGGAGCTCTCGATCATTTTTGCCTTTTGGTAGACGCGCCCAAACCTCTTCGGTTACATACGGCACGAAGGGATGGAGCATCGTAAGCGACTCTTTAAGGAT
Organism: uncultured Candidatus Saccharibacteria bacterium; assembly: GCA_964565105.1. Taxonomy (GTDB): domain Bacteria; phylum Patescibacteriota; class Minisyncoccia; order UBA6257; family Colwellbacteraceae; genus CAZMCG01. The sequence continues at coordinate 2,234 of CAZMCG010000025.1, read as the reverse complement.
TTTCATCAAAGTTTCCTGTGCTGCCTTTTTCTGTGCGGGCGAGTCGTTATAAAGTCGCTTTTTTGAATCCTCAATTATCTTATCCGCGAAGGTGTGCCAGAAATAGTGGTAGAGGGTATCGCCGGCACGGTGAAATTTGAAGTTTTCCAGATCATCTGTAACACTTTTTTTGACCTCCTCAAGTTGCGCGAGGTTTGCCTTATCGGTTTTTGTATACGCAGGCTTGGCCTTTAGTTCTTCGTCGTAATTTATAAGAACAAACCGTGATGCATTCCAGATTTTCGTTGTAAAGTTTCTATAGCCACGGATTTTATCAATTGAGATTTTGCTATCACTGCCGGGCGATGTTCCCATAAAAAGAGCCATACGCACAGCGTCTGCTCCATATTCCTTAATCATATCTAGTGGGTCAATGTTGTTTCCAAGTGACTTGCTAATTTTTCTGTTTTTTTCATCCCGAACAAGTCCATGGAGGTAAACTTTTTCAAACGGGACTTCACCAAGTAGGTATGTGCTCATAAGAACCATTCTTGCAACCCAGAAAAATAGTATGTCATAGCCGGTTTCTAAAACACTAGTCGGGTGAAACTCCGCGAGATCCCCGGTCTTTTGGGGCTTGCCCGCCTTAGTCTTAACGGCGGTGGGCCAGCCAAGTGTGGAAAAAGTCCAAAGCGCAGAAGAAAACCAAGTATCTAATGTGTCTGGGTCTTGCTCCCACTTACCTTTCAATGTCCCGGTAGGGTTGGGGCTATAATTTTTTGGCGCCTCGGTGCCGACATATATTTCATCTTGCTCGCTATTTATGTCAGTTGTGCGGTACCAAACGGGTATGCGGTGCCCATACCAAATTTGTCTTGAAATGCACCAGTCACGGAGATTATAAGCCCAATGAAAGTATACTTTTTTAAATCTATCCGGAAGAATTTCAATTTGACCACTTTTAACTGCGGTAATCATCAACTTTTTGAGCGTCACTTCTTGCCCACTTTTAATTCCCTTTATATTAGAATAAGGAATTTTAAATTTTTTATTTACATCTATGAACCATTGGAGTTTTGGGAGAGGCTCGATAATCGCCCCAGTTCTTTCTGACACAGAAATATTTTGCTCAATTTCCTCAATTTTTTCCAAAAGCCCTTCACTTTCCAACCACCCGACGACCGCCTCACGCGCAACAGTTGTTTTTTCTCCTTTTACGCCACTCATCCCAACCATCATTTTCGCATATTCATTAATAACTTGCACAGATGGAAGGTTGTGGCGTTGTGCAATTTCAAAGTCGTTCATACTATGAGCGGGAGTAACTCCGAGGGCGCCTGTTCCGAACTTTGGATCAATTTCTTTATCGGTAACAACTTTAAGGTTTATTTCTTCACCTGCGAATTTTGCGTTAAATATCTTACCAACATATTTTTTATATCTTTTATCATCCGGATGGACAGCGATTGCGGTGTCTCCTAGCTTTGTTTCAGGGCGCGTGGTGGCGATAGAAATCGGAATATTTTTTGAATATTTAAATGTATAGAGTTTCCCTTTTATTTTTTCGTGCTCAACCTCATCATCGGAAATGGTTGTTTGCCCTTTTGGGTCCCAATTGACGATACGATTTCCACGATATATGAGCCCCTCGTTGTGCATTTTTTCAAATGCGGTTTTAACTGCGAGGCTTCTTTCATCATCAAGCGTGAATGCCTCGCGCGACCAATCAAGTGAAGCGCCCATTGCTTTTGCTTGATTGATAATTGTTGATTTACTATCCATAGCATAGCGGTCGACATGTTTTAAAAATATATTTCGCCCAAGATCATGTTTTGATTTATTTTCTTTTGCGAGTTTTTTAATGACCGCGGCTTCGGTCGCAATCGCGGCATGGTCGGTGCCGGGAAGCCAGAGAGTTTTCTTTCCCTGCATTCTAGCAAAGCGAATCATAATATCTTCTAAAACAAGCATGAGCGCGCTCCCCATGTGCAAAATACCCGTTACATTTGGCGGTGGGAGCACAATTGTAAACGGCTTAGCATTTTTTTTAACAATACCCTCTTTTATTAAATTATCAGGGTTAAAAAAGCCGGACTCCTCCCATTTTTTATATATCTTTTCCTCCAACTTCTTGTGACTGAAGCGTGAGTCCATTTGAGACTTCATAATCTTTTCATTATATACAGCAATTAGGGCTTATCTCAACTTACTAATCGGTCCCGTCTTCCAATAAATAGTGGCTGACCCCATTTATT
>CAZMCG010000024.1:0-10528 GCA_964565105.1 uncultured Candidatus Saccharibacteria bacterium | reverse complement strand
TTACCAAAATCAATATTGCAGATTGTAAACCATTCCAAAAATGTATTTACAATAAGGATAGACGCCAGGACAATCACTATTCCTATCACAGCCGCCGTCATAGCTTGTCTTCCTTTTGAAATGCGTTCTTCAGAGCCACCGGAGATTATAAAAAGAAGGCCACCCCATAAAAAAAATATAGTAGCAATCACTAATGAAATATCTATCAAGAAGTTAATCACATTAACTCCAAGTTGTATGAGGTCCTCCCCGCCTAAATCAAAAGGGCTTTTATCCGGAACCAGTCGTGCTAAAAATCCGTTATTCATCCCGATAGTGATAGGAAGCGCCTCATGCGCTCTCTGGCGTAGCGTTTGCCTGGACCAGATTTAAGTTGTTTTTCTCTCGACCTAGCATCTTGTGGATGTTTATATGCTTCGAAATATATGAGTTCAAACGGACCTCTTCCTTTTGTCCAAGAAGGATTGGCTCCATCGTTGTGTTCTTTGAGACGCTTCCGTAAATCTGACGCATAGCCTGTACACCAACGACTATCTCTTTTGCTGCGTAGGATGTAAGCATAATGAAACATACTATCACTATCGGGATTCATCGTCTCATTAATCGCGTTATTGCCGTGTCCGCTGTACGGAGTGCTTGTGAAACTGTTTTATTTCCCAAAATAACATCCATTATCATAGTATCAAAAATCCCTTCTATCTCACGAGGGTCCTCACGCCACCAACTCTTCGCAGTAAGCGCCTGTTGCGCAAAAACACCAATATTAGGGTCTTGTAAGTAACTACTTATAAGAAATCTAAGTGCGGGAGGGCGATTTGTTAATTCAAAATAAGACCTTGCGCTTCTCTTATCTGTTGTCGCAAAAATTACAAAATCCCACGCCTCATCACGCACCTGTGACCCAGAGGAAACAGCAAGCGCCCAATAGTTAGCGTAATTGACGGGCGCATTAGCGTCAAGTTGAAAAATGGGCTCTACTTTAAAATCAAGAAAGGGGTTTTTTCTACGAATGTCTTCTAATTCCTCCGCATATGCAAAAATCATGGCAACCTCCCCTCCTGAAAACGCATCAAGTGTTTGTTTTAGAGAATCATTCCATGTAAAAAGTTTATTTTCAGGAATTGCGAAGCTAGTATAAAAAGCAAGCGCCCTTTCTCCATCCCTACCCACAAGTACCGCACGGTTTAAATTGGTATCTACCATCCGTGAGCCTTCTTGGAGCATAAGTAAACTTAAAATGTCGGCCGCGTGCGGAATGCTTTTTGATGTGCCCCCCATAGAGGTCGCGGCGAGTTTGATCTCTCCATCTTCAAGCTCCCTTAGCTTCAGAATGCTATCCGAAAATTCTTCCCAGGTTTTAGGCGGAAAAACAACACCTTTTCTGTCAAAAATATCTCTATTATAAACAAAAGCTAAAGTATCAATTGATAGTGGAAGCGCAATAATACGCCCACCTACTATCAAGTCTTCCTCTGCAACTTGTGGGAAAAGCCTACTAAATGTCTCTTTTGACATCTTTTCCGTGGGCGCCCTTATAGTCTTGCCTCCGTGCTTCGGCAACCACGAATTGTGGAACATAAACACATCGGGCCCAACACCAGCAGCCATGGCGTTTAATAAGTCAGACTCATAATTTCTATAATCAACCCGTCTATAAACCACATCAACACCCGCGTAAACGCTACTAAACTCACTTAGCGTATCCTCCCAAACACTAACATCATCAATCCCCCAAACAATAATTGTAGTTTCCGACACCCCCGTTCTTTTGCCGGGTAGAACACCCGCTAAAATTAAAATAGCAATAAGGGCAAAAACACCTATAACGCCAATAAAAATACGTTGCTGAGATGATAATTTTTTAAGCCAATCTATAAGCATACTGCACCAATTAGTTTGTCTCCTTTCCTAAGATTTATAATGCGCACCCCTTGGGTCGCGCGACCAGCCTTGCGAATACTCTTAATCGTTGTTTTCAAGATCTGCCCCCTCTTTGAGAGCGCAAGAAGCTCCGTCTCTTTTATTATAACATGAGATGCGACAAGTTTACCCGTTTTGTCCGTCACTTTAGCTGTTAATATCCCTGTGCCCCCTCGTTTCTGAACTTTGTATTCTTTAAGTGCGGTTTGTTTAGCATAGCCATTACCCATCACAACCAATAAATTCGCCTCTACTTTGGGGTCAATAACATCAAACGAACTTACCACATCCCCATCTTTTAATGAGATCCCCTTAACCCCAGCCGCAGAGCGCCCCATAGCACGCACGTCCGATTCCTTAAACCTAATTGAACGACCAGATGTAGTTGTTATAATTATTTCCTCATCACCCCCCACAAGCTTTGCCCACCTTAAGGCATCTTTTTTGTCAAGATTTATCGCGATAATTCCACTCCTGCGGACATTTCCAAATTTCTCAAGCTCAGTCTTTTTAACCACACCCTTGGTAGTCGCTAAAACCACATAAGAGTCTTTATTTTTATCCGCTCTATACGAAATTATAGCGCTCACCTTCTCATTAGACGGAATTTCTAAAAAGTTGTGTATTGATTTTCCCTTACTAATTCTTGTCCCCTGTGGGACCTCATACGCCTTTGTCTGAAAGACACGCCCGCGATCCGTGAAAAAAAGCATATCATCATGTGTGTTAGCGCTCAAAAAATGCGCCAAAACATCTTCATCGCGAAGCACACTTCCCTTAATACCCCTTCCTCCGCGTCTTTGGCTACGAAAACTCTCCGGAGAAATGCGCTTGATATATCCATCACCAGACATTGTAATTACAACCCCCTCCTCTTTTATCATATCCTCAGCAGCCAACTCTCTTAACTTACCAATATTTACTTTTGTGCGTCGCTTGTCACCAAACTGCGCTTTTAGCTCGGCAAGCTCTGTTTTAATAACGCCAAAAATCTTTTTGGGACTCGCTAAAAGCTCTGTTAGCTCTATTATGAGTATTTTTTTCTTTTTTAATTCATCTTCTATTCTCTTGCGCTCAAGGGCAGCGAGGGCGTGTAGGCGCATTTCCAAAATCGCATCTGCCTGACGCGTCGTAAACTTGAATTGCTTCAAAAGGTTTTTATGTGCGTCCGTCCTGTCTTTTGACTTTTTAATCACCGCAATTACTTTGTCAATATTTTTAAGCGCCTTAGAAAGGCCCTCTAAAATGTGCGCTCGATCCTTGGCGCGAGCAAGGTCATATCGCGCGCGACGCACAACAACATCCTTCCTGTGATCCACAAATCCCACTAGAACATCACGAATTGACATTGTTTCCGGCTGCAACCCCCCATCAAGCGCAACCATATTTAAGTGATAATCTTTTTGAAGATCCGTGTATTGCCACAAACGATTCAAAACTTTCTGTGGGATAGCATCGTTTTTAAGATCAATTACGATGCGTACACTATCATTACGGTCAGACTCGTCTCTTATATCGCGAATCCCCTCAACCCTCTTATCACGAACAAGTTCCGCCATTTTTATAATCAAATCTGCCTTATTCACCTGATACGGAATCTCACTTATTATAATTTGTTTCTCAAGAACATCTGCGGTACCACGAGTTGTAATGCCCCCACGACCCGAAATATAAGCGTCAATAATTGCCTTCCTGTCATAAATAATGCCGCCTGTTGGGAAGTCGGGTCCTAAAACAAACTCCATCAAATCCTCAGAAGTCGCTTTTGGGCTATTTATCAAGTGTACTGTGGCGTCAATAACTTCTCCTAAATTATGCGGAGGTATTTTTGTTGCCATTCCAACAGCAATGCCATCCGAACCATTTATCAAAAGATTGGGTAATTTTGCTGGGAGAACGGTCGGTTCCTTCTTGGTGTCGTCGTAATTTGGTATAAAATCAACAGTGTCCTTCTCAATATCTACTAAAAGCGCGCTTGCGATAAGCGCAAGGCGAGCCTCAGTGTACCTCATTGCCGCCTGTTGATCTCCGTCTATATCACCCCAATTACCCTGACCGTCTATAAGTGGGTACCTGAGAGAAAAGTCTTGCGCCATTCGCGCGAGAGAGTCGTAGATAGCTGTATCACTATGTGGGTGATAGCTCCCAAGAACAGAACCCACTATATTGGCAGACTTTTTATACTTAGCTTGACTCGTAAAACCGCCCTCCCACATCGCCCATAAAATCCTACGATGCACTGGCTTTAATCCATCACGAACATCTGGCAGAGCACGCCCGACGATAACTGACATTGCATAATCTAAGTAAGACTCACGGAGCTCTGCTGTAATCTCTCTCTCTTCTTGTTTTGGTTTTATTTTGTCTTCAGCCATATTAATTTATTCACAACCCCCTCTTTAATAAGATCGCGTTTTTTTATAACTAATTTTTCCTCCACCTCTACTTTTTGCCCCAACTCTTCTCTTAAAAATTTCATAGTCTTGTCATCTGTGGGAATAATCATGCGCGGAGTAATTTGCTTTATTAATGTAACTAACTCTTTCCCCTTTAATTTTTTGTTATCAACTGAAAGTAAAAGAATATCTACCTCGCCTAACATATCGAGCACCGTTTCTTCTGGAAATGTTGAAATTAATCCTAAAATTCCAAAGTTAATATTGTCAAATATAAGTGAGTATGCGGTACGAATAACATTTTCACCCGACTCCCCGCCAAGAGCCATTCCTCTTATGCGAATACCATCTACCTCATATTCACCGGGCCCCCTTATTATCGTCCCTGTGCCCACGAATGAGTTAATCGGCAAACTTGTAACTGTATTTAAAATTAAACCACCTCTCTTAGTTGAGGGTGTATCTACTAAAACACTTGAATCTCCCGCCTGAAGCTTAACCCCAGAGGCGGGCAAAAGACTTATTATCATTATTAATCATTATACTATTTATGGAGTTGACTTTCAATCATGCTTGTAACATAATCACTGCGCTTTATAATAGATAACAACTAGGTGCGCCGTGTTTGCAATTAAAAACGCGCCCAAGGCAACATAAATTTAATTTAGACTTCATCATCTGACATGAGACCAGCTGTACAAAAAAAGAACAGCCCAGAATTACAGGCTCTAAAGCTCAATCCAACCTTGATGCCTATCCTAAAAGAAGGCGACTTAGTTGAGATAACCCTAATAGAGCAGGGCAATAAATCTGTATTTTTTGATGTCCCTAAAGTAGGAACAGGAGTAATTTATGGGCGCGAACTTATAAACGCTAAAAATATTCTTAAAAAGACTAATCTTGGCGACACTATAACCGCCAAAGTTGTATTGCCTGAAAATGATAATGGGTTTGTGGAGTTGTCTCTTGCAGAGGCAGACAAGCAAAAAGCGTGGCAAGAAATGAAAGAATTAAAAGAAAAAGATGAGCCTATTGAAGTTACTATAACAAGTGCTAATACCGGTGGTCTTATAGCTGATATTTCCAGACTCCAAGCGTTCCTGCCAGCATCACAACTCTCAAACGAAAATTATCCGAGAAGTGCCGACGGAAATCGTAGCAAGATATTGAGTGAGTTACAAAAATTTGTAGGAAGTAAACTTGTGGTAAAATTGATAAGCGTAAACCCGCGCACAAACAAGTTAATCTTATCAGAACGCGAAGTTGTCGCCCAAAATGTAAAAAGCCTCCTTGATAAATATAAAGTTGGCGACAATATAACCGGAACTATTTCAAGCGTCGCAAATTTTGGAGCTTTTATCCGATTTGCAGACCACCCGGATATTGAGGGCTTGATTCATATTTCAGAGCTTTCTTATAGTATAATTGATCACCCAAAAGAAATTGTAAGTATCGGTGATATGGTAAAAGCTCAAATTATGGAAATTCGCGAGGGCCGTGTTTCGCTCTCACTAAAAGCCTTACAGGAGAATCCATGGGATTCGGTTACAGATAAATACGAGGAGGGCTCTGTTATAACTGGAACCGTTTATAAGCTAAGTCCCTTCGGCGCCTTCGTAAAACTAGACGAGAATATTACTGGGCTTATCCATGTCTCAGAGTTCGGCTCGGTAGAAGAGCTTAAAAAAGAGCTAGTCCCCGAAAATAAATATAAGTTTCTTATCAACTCAATCAACCCTAAAGAAAAGCGAATAATTCTTAAATTAAATGAAGCGAAAAAGACAACACCAATAAAACAAGATCATGATGCAACACCAAGCGAAAACTCCACAAAAGAAGAAAAATAAGCGCAAGAAGAAAACGCTTACGCAAAATATTTTGCAGGCGATTGTAATACTATTGTCGCTTACTCTTGCGTTCGCTTTTATTTATCAGACGCAAGAAAAACCACGCGAGATTAGCATCACCGAACTTGCAACAAGTGTAAAAACGGGAGATATACAAAGCATTATAGTTATAGGTCAAGAAATTGAGGCCACACTTGCATCAGGTGAAGTTGTCGTCTCTCAAAAAGAAGAAGAAGAGGGTATCACGCAAACGCTTGCTAACTATGGTGTTACCGGTGAAATTCTCACCGGCGTCACGCTTGAAATTAGAGATGCAGCAGGCGCTGCTTTTTGGGCACGCATTCTCCTCCCCACACTACTACCGCTTCTTATAATCGTGGCTCTTCTTTGGTTCCTTATAAGACAAGCTAAAGGCGGAGTTAGCCAAGCGTTCACTTTTGGGCGCGCGAATATACATATGTTCACCAACTTTAAAGAGAAGGTCACATTCAAAGATGTGGCAGGACTAAAAGAAGCTAAGAGGGAACTCGAAGAGGTTGTAGATTTTCTGAAATCTCCAAAAAAATATCTAGAAATGGGCGCAAAAATTCCACGGGGAGTTCTTTTAATGGGAGCTCCGGGAACGGGAAAAACTCTTTTAGCGCGTGCGGTCGCGGGTGAGGCTGGGGTGCCATTTTTTCACATCTCTGCATCTGAATTTGTGGAAATGTTCGTCGGTGTAGGCGCGTCTAGGACTCGTGATGCGTTTAGCACAGCAAAAAAAGCGGCCCCGTCAATTATTTTCATAGATGAAATTGACGCAATCGGTCGTGAAAGAGGCACGGGACTAGGTGGTGGACATGATGAGCGTGAGCAGACACTTAACCAAATCCTTGTAGAAATGGATGGCTTTAATAAAGAAACCAGAGTAATAGTGCTCGCCGCTACAAACAGACCCGATGTCCTAGACTCAGCGCTATTGCGCCCGGGGCGCTTTGATAGACGCGTCATGCTTGACCTACCCGACAGAAGAGAGCGTGAGCAAATTCTCAAGCTCCACTCAAAAAACAAAAAAATGGCAAAGGGAGTTGATTTTAAAAGAATCGCGCTTTTAACGCCCGGGTTTTCGGGGGCCGACCTTGAAAGCTTAGTCAACGAAGCAGCAATCCTCGCAGTCCAGGAACGCAAGAAGGAGATTGTGAACAAGCACATCTTAGACTCAATTGAAAAAGTCTTATTAGGGCCCGCGCGCACAAGCCAATTAGTGTCAGAAAAGGAAAGAAAGATTACCGCCTATCACGAAGCGGGCCACGCATTAGTTGCAGCAGGACTAAAAGACGCCGATCCTGTTAGTAAAGTTTCTATTGTCGCGAGGGGTCAGGCTGGAGGATATACACTAAACCTCCCGCTCGAAGACAGGCGACTAAAGACTAAGTCACAGTTCATGGCCGACCTTGCTATGATGATGGGTGGATACGCTTCTGAAAAAATTATATTTAAGGATATTACCACCGGCGCCTCGAGTGATCTCAAACAAGCATCCGAACTTGCGCGAAAACTAGTAACTCGCTATGGGATGAGTGATAAGCTCGGCCCGCTTACATTCGGAGGGAAAGATGAGCTCGTATTTCTTGGTAAAGATATGGTTGCAGAAAAAGGATACTCCGAAGCAATTGCTGCGCGCATAGACGGTGAAATTGAGAGTTTTATTAATGGCGCCTATAAAAAGGCATATAAAATTATAAATTCTAACAAACCCGCCTTAAAAGCTGTGGCAGAAGCTCTTATGAAAAAGGAGGTTCTTGAGCACGACGAATTCTATAAAGTAATAAAGCCCTTTAAGCTGAAGTTAGTAGCGGCATAGGACATACTCGCACTCTTCTCCACAAAACGATTGTGTGGAGTATAAGAAATAATTAAGTGTATCAGGTAAAGCCCAGCATTGGTTCATCTCGGTGGTATCCGAGATGTATCTCATCTTTTGCGGTGCGTGTTAAAAGTGAATATTTCCCCAGCGCCCAGAAGCAATATTATGTTTTGAAAAACATACACATATTGAATTTCTAGTGATATAACAAGCTTATTATTTTCTATTGATAATCGCGTCACGCGCGACACCCGCATCTGACCAATCAATCCGTTTCCCACCTGCAATATAAATATAGGGCTCACTTCCCTTGCCGGTTATAACAACCATATCCCCATCATTGGCAAGGTTAATCGCTTTCTCTATTGCCTCTCTTCTGTCAATGATCTCGTACACCTTTGACATTTGTCCCGATGGTTTAGCCATCGAGGATCCACGATCCGCTTTTGCGGATCGGGAGATTTTGTCATTTTGAATTCCAGATTTTATATCCGATAAAATTTGCCCCGGGTCTTCATCAAACGGATTTTCACTTGTTAAAATGATTTTTTTACAATACTCCGCCGCAATCCAGCCGAGTTTTGGGCGTTTCCACTTGTCGCGCCCTCCTCCATCAGATCCAAAAACACAAATAAGCTCGCCCGACTTAGGGTTTTCTGTTTCCAGATCCTTGCGCAGTGTCTCGTAAACAGCGCGCAAGGAATCCGGAGTATGCGCATAATCAACGACCACCGCAAAGGGCTCCTTTTGAATAAACTCCATCCTGCCTGGCACTCCCTCAAAGTTCGCGAGTGCCTTTTGTGTTATCTCGTCCCGAACGCCAAGCACCCTTGCAACCGCGCGGGCAGCAGCGGCATTTTCTCTATTAAAATCTCCAATGAGCTTGAGTGGATCCTTATATTTACCGTATTTTACAATTTTCCCGCCTTTCACGACCGACACAAACCGCGCGCTATATGGGTCCCCATCTTTAACAATAAAGCTCTTCTCTCTTTTTCCAAACCCAACGGCATATCGAAAAAAAGATAACTTTGCGTCTAAATAATTTTCAAAGCTCCCATGTGCTTCAATGTGCTCCGGATGAATCCCCAGAAAAACCGCAACATCAAAATCTATGAATCGGTGACGGTGTAAAAGTATTCCCTCAGAAGCGACCTCAATAACTACGTAGCGACAACCTCTCTTTACTGCTTCGCGTAAAAAATATTGAATAAAAAATCTTCCTGGCTGAGTGTTGCCAAATAAGTTTGCCTCGCTCTTATCCGCAATTTTTATATGCGCCGAAGAAACAGAAGCTGTTTTAACACCACTTTCTTTTAGCACCGCATTTACAAGCTCGACCGTGGTAGTCTTGCCCTTTGTCCCAGTTATCCCAACAATAATAATTTTTTTTGAAGGAAATCGGTAAATAAGCGCCCCTAAAAGCGCGAGTGTATAATGGTACACTGACGGCGCCCACGAAATTTTATACATCAGCTTAAAAAGTGGAAATTTCTTAAATCCCACGAGAATCGCATTTAAAAATGACCAAGAAGCTCGCTTCATTTTCTTACTTTTTGCAGAGCGTCACGAAGGCGATCTGCTGTTAGTGTAAGTTTTGAATCAATTTCCAAAACCGCACCCCTTGCACTTGTCCTTGAATATCCCAGCCCAACAAGTGCCTCTATAACATCACGATCCGATTGCATAATCTCAACCGTCTCTTCGTCGTCAGAAACGATAAGTTTATCTTTTAATTCCAAAACAATTCTTTCTGCAGTTTTTCTACCAACACCGGATGATTTTTGTAGAAGCTCTGCCCTTCCAGTAGAAATCGCCGCGCGTAACTGACCGATAGGCGCAACCGATAAAATACCGATAGCAGACTTAGGACCTATCCCTGATACCGAAATTAGCGCTTCAAAAAACGCGAGCTCTTCTTCTGATATAAACCCGTAAAGATCAATCCCGCTTTCACGAATATGTAAGTGAGTTAAAATCTCTATTTTTTGGCCCGACCCAGGGAGCTTACTCAAAGTCACAACAGGCATCGTGGCCTTTAAGGTCACGCCACCTACATCTATTAAAACATGATTTCCAGAAACGCTTCTTAGCTCACCTTTTAACCTATGAATCATGCAATTATTATGACGCCGATACCCTAGAAAGTCTATCGACTTCTAATGTATCACCTAAATTGCATTCGTTGCTTCAGCGAACAGACATATACCTCAAAAAGCATCCTCTCATCTGAAGCCTACGGAGGGAGTGTAAAAAATAAATGTGCTTGAGCCCACAGCGATTTGCGTAATAAATTACGCAAATCGTTGTCGTGATTTAAACGAGCGAGCATTCTCCTCCGAGAGACTCGTGGAAACATAATTGTAAATCAAGAAGTCGAATAGGAATATACGAGTGTTCGAAGTCTCGCCGAAAGCGAGACGAGTTTCGTATATTCCGTTACGAGACGACTATGATTTCTTTATGTTGGAGTGGTCGTCTCTCGGAGGAGAATACGAGTGAGTCCTTGACCCCGTTAG
>CAZMCG010000023.1:0-11224 GCA_964565105.1 uncultured Candidatus Saccharibacteria bacterium | reverse complement strand
GGGGTTGACCCCGTTAGAAGTAGCCGCGCCGCGGTCCTCCGGACTCGTGCCCAGAGGCACGAGCGCGACCTCTAACGGGGTTGACAAGGTTTATGGTATTCGTGTAGACTGGTAGGGAAGTGGGGAATTGTGGATAATCCTGTGGATAACCCCTCATTTATGTGGATAAGTGATCATCTGTGAGTTAGTGCGATAAGCTATGGAAATTTATTGAATACTTAGCGTATCCATTGTGTCACAGGGATTTTAAATAAATCAAAAACCCAGAAATATACTTACATGTTTATTGGTGAATTCCATCACAGTATTGATACAAAGGGAAGGGTAGCAATCCCGGCCAAATTTAGGGCGAAAGTAAGAGGGGGCGCTATAGTCACGCGTGGACTTGATAAGTGCCTTTTTGTTTTTATGAAAAAAGATTGGGCCCAGTTTGCGGGAAAGCTTGTAAGTCTTCCATTAGCACAGGCAAATTCCCGCGCTTTTGTTCGTTTGATGCTATCAGGCGCTTCGGAGGTAGAGCTTGATTCACAGGGTAGGGTTTTGGTTCCCGATTACCTTAGAAAATATGCCAGCATTAAAAAATCTGCAAAGGTAATAGGTGTTTATGATCGTATGGAGATTTGGGATGATGTAGCGTGGGAAAAGTATAAACAAAACACCGAGAGTGCATCTGATGAAATTGCAGAGAAAATGGCTGACCTTGGTATATAAATAGAAATCAAAATAGCAAAAGCTAGAGATTAAATGATGGTTAAAATGCAAAAGAGATGGGAGACAATAAAAAGGGCGATGATAAAAAGATAGTCGGGGATGACCCGATGTTATCTGGCGCGGGCGATGTTATTGGGGCCCGATTTGGTGTTTCCGAATCGGTACGGGCAAACTTGACACACACCCCGGTTCTTTTAAAGGAAGTTGTAAGGTGGCTTAACCCAAGACCAGGCGGATTTGTTATAGATGGGACACTGGGTGGGGGGGGACACGCAACGTCGATTATAAGACGGATTGGCGCTGACGGAAAGTTTTTAGGTATTGATTGGGATGAAAGAGGAATAGAGGAGACCAAAAAACAATTACAAGGCATAGGCACCAAGAGGTTTGTGACTCGTGTAGGAAATTATGCAAATCTTTTGGAAATCTTAAAAGAAGAGGAACTTGGAAAGGCGGACGGACTTTTGTTAGACCTTGGATTCTCATCGGATCAGTTGGTCGCGGGGCGGGGATTTAGTTTTAATTCTCCAGGTGGTAAGGATGAGCCACTTATTATGACCTACAACTCCAATCAGGTTCCCGCGTACGATGTACTTCATAAAATAAAAAAAGAAGAGTTAATACACTTGATAAGAGAGTTTTCCAATGAACGATACGCAAGACGAATCGCTGAGGCAATTATAGAAGAGCGACGAAGAGACCCAATTGTAACAAGTGGTAGATTGGCAGAAGTGATAAGAACCGCTGTTCCAAAAAATTATGAACGCGGACGGATTGACGCGGCGACACGAACTTTTCAGGCGATACGAATGCATGTGAACGACGAGTTGGGAAACTTAGAAAAGCTTTTAGAAAGCATATCGGAAGTCGTTCGACCGGGCGGAAGGGTAGTTGTTATCTCCTTTCATTCTAAGGAAGATAGGATGGTTAAACATAAGTTTAGAGATTTCGCGAAAAGAGGGCTAGGGGAACTTCTAACAAAAAAACCGATAACAGCGACAGTGGAAGAAATTAAAAAAAATCCCAGAAGTAGAAGCGCAAAATTGCGAGCGATAAAAATTATTTAAAGATAATCAGAAAAAAGAAACAGGAAAATAGGAGGATAGGAGTGTCTAGCACCCCAGCCCCCAACCTAAAACCTACCTACTACTTACTAAAAATATGACCATAATCCAACCAAGTAAATATAAAGAGCTAAAAAAACTTATTATTATATTAAGCTTTGTTCTGGCTATAGTGCTTTTAGTGGTAGTATTTATCTATTTACAAACCGTAAGCGCAGAGCATGCGTTGGTTGATAAAAAGGAAGTTTTAGAAAACCTTAAAGTTGAAAATGCCGATCTTAAGAACGAATATTTTGCGCTTATAGACGCATCTAATTTAGAAAAATTTGCAGAAGAAAACGGTTTTATTAGAGATAAGAATCCACAATGGGCATTCGCATCACCTTTATAGTTGCATTTTTTGTGCTTCTTTATGGCGCATTAGGTTTTAATATATACAATATACAAATTCAAAAAGGACCGGATTATAGCGCGCTTGCCGCATTACAGAGTGAGCTTTCTGGTGTTTTAATTCCTGGGCGTGGGAGTATTTATTTTACAGATAAATCTGGTGCCAGAATTCCTGCCGCTATGAATAGGGAGCATCCGATAATCTATGCAGTTCCAAAAAATATAGATGACCCAGTGTACACAGCGAAGATTTTATCAGTTATAAGCGACAGAGATGAAGCTAGTCTTTTGCGAGCTCTTACAAGAGAGGGTGATCCCTTTGAGTATATTACAAGAAGGGCATCTGAAGAAGATGTTGCATTTGTGACAAAAAAGGCGCTTGCGGGTGTTTATGTAAGCAGTAATTCTGCAAGGTTTTATCCATTTGGAAGAACCGCATCGCATATAATAGGGTTCACTTCGGCCCCAGGGGGAAGAGTAGAAAGCGGTAGGTATGGGTTAGAGTTATATTATGACAGCATACTTCGTGGCATTCCGGGGAGCGCGGACGGCGACGGTCTTGTTCTTCCGATAGATGGAGGAGATATCCACTTGACAATTGATCGCAATATCCAGGCGCGGGCGGAGACTATATTAGGGAGATTAATATATGATTATAGTGCCGATGGTGGAACTATAATAGTTCAGAATCCAAAAACTGGAGAGATACTTGCAATGACTAGTAAGCCGAACTTTGATCCAAATAATTTCGGCTCTTTTGATATTGGGGTATTTTTAAACCCCGCAGTTGAGGCGGTCTATGAGCCCGGATCTATTTTTAAAGTTATAACATTAGCTGCTGGGATTGATGCGGGGAAAATCACTCCGAATACCACATTTGTTGATACAGGCGAAGTTACACTAAACAGACATACTATAAGAAACTGGGATTTTAAAGCGCACGGAAGGGTTACAATGAGGCGCGTTCTTGAGAAATCAATAAATACAGGTTCTGTTTTTATGCAACAAGCGATGGGCGCGGATGTTTTTTATAATTATTTAGTCAAGTTTGGTGTTAAAGAAAAAAAGAACATTGATTTACCCGGTGAGGTTACTGGGAGCTTGAGGACCCTAGAAGTTGATCCGCGAGAGATTAATTTTGCAACAGCAAGTTTTGGACAGGGGATTTCCGTAACACCGATAAGCTTAATTACAGCGATATCTGCAATAGCGAATGATGGCGTGATGATGAGGCCATATATTAAAAAAGAGTCAGGACCTCAAGTTGTTCGTCGGGTTATTTCCGCCGATTCCGCGCAACAGGTACAGGATGTAATGGTCTCGTCGGTTATAAGGGCCCAGATCCCGCGCATTCGTGGATACAATGTTGCCGGAAAAACAGGAACCGCGCAGGTGCCGGACTTTAGGAGAGGGGGTTATACCGATAATGTTATAAATACCTATATTGGATTTGCCCCCGCATACGATGCGCAGTTTGTGGTGATGGTTAAACTCAATAATCCCGTCGGAGCTCCTCTTGCAGGGCTAACAGTTGTCCCTGCTTTCAGGGAACTTTCGGAGTTTATTATAAATTACTACGGTATTCCTCCAGATGATGTTATAGTTTCACAATGAGGCAGAAATTATCTAGCATATTATCTTTGACGCACAAAATCTTAGCGCAACTTACAATCGCGCGTTATCAACCTCGCATGATTGGTATTACGGGAAGCGTTGGTAAGACCTCCGTAAAAAATGCGATATACGCTGTTCTGGGGAAAGATAACAATAGGAGTCTTCGCGTTGCAGAGAGTGATTTAAAAAATGAGTTTGGCTTATCACTTGCGATATTCGGAGATTACAAGGCATCCGGCGGGTTTATGTCTTGGGTGCGTGTTTTGGTGTGCGCGGTATGGAGGTTAGTCTTTTTAAATAAGGATTATCCTGAAACCTTAGTAGTTGAATATGGCGCCAATAAGCCCGGTGATATGAAAAATCTTCTTGAAATTGTTCGTCCAGATATCGCTGTTGTAACCGTTGCGGGAGAGATACCCGCTCATGTAGAGTTTTATGGTGACCCAAGTGAGGCTATTCTAGAATATGGAAAGCCCATTAAAGGTTTACGATATAATGGAATTGCGATTTTAAATTCGGATGACAGCGATGTTTTGGGGATGCAAAAATTAACAGATAGAAAAGTTATAACCTATGGATTTGATAAGAGTGCAGACATCCGTATTGTGAAGTTTAAAAATGAGAGTAGGGATGGCGTGCCATTTGGGATTTCGTTTACTCTAAAAACTAACAAGGGGTCTGTTCCCGTGAAAATTGATAAGGTTTTTGGGGAGTCGCATGCATATGCCTCGGCAGCCGCTGCAGCTGTGGGTCTTGTGCACGGCATAGATTTTCAAACTATCTCAGAACGGCTCGCATTTTATGAAGGTGAAAGGGGTAGGGTGCGCTTGCTTTTGGGTATAAAGAACAGCTTTATAATTGACGATACATACGAAGCCTCACCTGCGTCGTTTAGTATGGCAGTTGGAATTTTAAGTGATATTAAGGCTCCACGAAAACTTGCAATTTTAGGAGATATGCTGGAACTTGGTGAATACACAGAGAGCGCGCACATAACACTTGGGAAGAAGGTGTCTCGGGTTACGGACCTACTTATAACCGTGGGTATGCGCGCGGAGTTTATTAAAGAAGGTGCGTTAGATGCGGGGTTTCCTCGAGAAAACATTGAAAGTTTTCAAAGATCAGACGAAGCTAAAATAAGAGTACAGGAGTTAGTGAGGGAGGGGGACTTGATCCTTATAAAAGGTTCGCAGGATATGCGAATGGAGCACATTGTCAAAGAGATTATGGCAGAGCCGAATCGCGCGGAAGAACTACTTATTCGACAGCACAACAAGTGGCTAAAAAATTAAAGCGTCATTTTTTAGTCCTGAGCGTCAGTTGAATGGACTAAAAAATTAAAGCGATTCAAAACTACGAACCCCGCATACAGGTAAACAGGTATATTCGAATGACCCGAATAAAATGACTTGCCCCTAGAGCCTAACACCTATAACCTAAAGCCTAGATAACGGCCCCATTCCACCGAGGGTGGACCAACCCTTGGTTGGCGTCTACGTTTCCAATAATTTTAACTATGTCTCACTTTCTTTACGTCCTAAAAAGCAAGTCCAGAGGGAGAAGGTATATTGGGATAACTAAAAACCTAGAGAAGCGACTTGCAAGGCATAATCAGGGCGGCACTCGCTCAACTAAACCCTATAAACCCTGGATAATGTTGCATACTGAGGAGTTTTCGAGTAAAACTGATGCGAGGAAGCGTGAGATTGAGTTAAAAACTAACAATAAGAAGAGAGCACTTCTTTATAAGAAAATAGACGGCCCCATCGTCTAGTCTGGTCCAGGACGCCAGGTTCTCATCCTGGTAACACCGGTTCAAATCCGGTTGGGGTCACCATTCGACGCGCCCCTTGCTAAGGGCCTGCTCGTGGCAAGCCCATTCGACAAAGCTTCCTTCGACTTGGTTCGATGCTACTCACCACAAGCCGCTCAGGATAAGCCCATTCGACAAAGCTCAGGATAAACCCATTCGACAAAGCTCAGGATAAACCCATTCGACAAAGCTCAGGGCAAGCAGTGTAAGTAAAATGAAAAATAATACAGAGAATTTTGATGTTATTGTTATAGGTGGCGGGCCGTCAGGTATGATGGCTGCTGGTGGTGCGGCTAATCGTGGTAAAAAAGTTTTATTACTTGAAAGAAACAGAGATTTGGGAAGAAAGTTAAAAATAACCGGAGGGGGACGCTGTAACATTACTAATGCGGAATATGATATACACAAGTTTTTAGAAAACTATGATGAAGCAAGTAAGTTTTTACACTCTTCATTTTCGCAATTTTCTGTAGAAGATACATTTAAATTTTTCGAATCCAGGAGCCTACCCCTTGTCGTCGAGTCAAGAAACAGAGTATTCCCCAAATCCCAGAGCGCGCGGGATGTTTTCAGAGTTATGAGAAAGTATGTGGATGAAGCTGGAGTAACTGTTAAAACAAACACAAAAGTTGAAAGACTTATAGTAAAAGGAGGTGAGATTATGGGTGTTGCAACATCCGGAGAAGAATTTTTTGCAAATAGTTTTGTTTTAGCTACAGGCGGGCTGTCTAGTCCGGATACAGGTTCAACCGGAGATGGACTAAGGTGGACTAAAAGACTGGGACACAAAGTTAAAAAACCAAACCCAGACATTGTGCCTCTTAGGGTTAAAAACCAATGGATAAAAAAAAATGCGGGCACAACTCTCTCGTTTATGAGGATAACCTTCTATTTGGATGGAAAAAAGCAATTCTCAAAAACAGGGAAGATATTATTCACGCATTTTGGGCTATCTGGGCCTCTAATCTTAAACAGTTCAAATAAAGTTAAAAATCTCTTGAGTAAGGGTGCCGTGACGGCCTCCATTGACGCATTTCCAGATACTAACCTGGGTCTACTGGAAAAAAGGATTATCAAAGTATTTAATGCCAATAAAAATAAAGACCTTAAAAACATAGCAAAAGAAATAGCGCCGTTAGGGATGGACAAAGCATTAGTTAAAATCATAAAAATAGACAGCAAGATACACAGTGTAACTAAAGAACAAAGAAAAGAAATCGTTAGATTATTAAAAGCATTTCCTGTAGATATTGCTGGCTTAATGGGCTTTGACAGAGCGGTAGTCTCGGACGGGGGAGTAATTTTAGAAGAAGTTAACACAAAAACAATGCAGTCTCGCATTCACAAAAACCTTTATTTTACGGGTGATTTATTAAATATAACGAGACCATCCGGAGGATTTTCTCTACAGCTTTGTTGGACAACGGGATTTATCGCGGGAAAGAACGCGTAGGAGCTTATGGGACGGTGTCTTTGCCCGTTTGCCAGTCCACCGAGTATTGTAGCTCTCCTTTTTATAGTAAACCACCAGTGGTAGTTAGTGGCTTGCCATAGTAACATAGTCAAAAATTTTCCTAAGTAGAACGAGCTTGCACATAGTTTGTTTTTTGAAATCTTGGTGCGAGTGAGTCGGTGTTTGTGATACAATATTTGCAATGAAACAGTCTCAGGCACTTGATATTTTAAAGTCAGGGAAAAATGTATATCTAACAGGCGCTGCGGGGAGTGGTAAAACATATGTTTTGAATAAATATATTTCATATTTAAAAGAGCGTGGTGTTTCCGTTGGTGTAACCGCGTCTACAGGCATTGCCGCAACACATATAAACGGTATTACTATTCACTCGTGGTCTGGGATTGGAATTAGTGATGACCTCTCAGATGACAAGATAGACGCTCTTACTAAAAAGAAATATTTATTAAAACGATTTGATAAGGCGCGCGTACTTATTATAGACGAGGTATCAATGCTTTCTTCAGATGTATTTGATGTAGTTGAGCGTGTGTCTCGTGCGATGAAAAGTAGCTCAAGGCCGTTTGGCGGACTACAGGTTGTTTTATCCGGAGACTTTTTCCAGCTACCTCCTATAGCGCGTGACAGAGAAAACGCGCAGTTTGCTTATTATTCGGATGCGTGGAGAAATATGAATATTCATACATGTTATTTAGATGAACAATTTCGTCATAGAGACAAAGCTCTTATGGATATACTTTATGAAATGCGGAGCGGAAATGTATCAGATAATGCAAAAAATGAGCTTAGAAAGTATAGTGAAAATAATTTGCCGAAAAGTGTTGTTCCGATTCGTCTTTATACCCACAATGTGGATGTAGACGCGCTCAATAAAAAGGAGCTTGGGAAGCTACCTAGAAAAGAGCATAGATTTGAAATGAAAATGAAAGGGAAGGCCAATGTTGTAGATAGGCTAAAAAATGGAGTTCTCGCACCCGAGACACTTGAGTTAAAAAAGGGTGCGGCGGTTATGTTCGTGAAAAATAATTTTGAGGGTGGATATGTAAACGGGACACTGGGAACAATTGAGGGTTTTGATGGGCGGACACCCATTGTTAAGACACTTGCGGGGAAAAATATATCTGTGTTTCCTGCAGAATGGATGGTGGAGGAGGACGGTAGAGTTATCGCGAGCGTTGAGCAGTTGCCACTGCGTCTTGCTTGGGCTATTACGGTTCACAAAAGTCAGGGGATGAGCTTAGACGCGGCCGAGATCGATCTTTCCAAGTCGTTTGTCCCTGGTCAGGGGTATGTCGCATTATCACGATTGAGTACATTAAAAGGGCTTGTTTTGCGCGGAATGAATGAGATAACATTTGCGGTGCACCAAGACGCCATATCCCATGACGCTCGTTTACTCAAAGAGTCCCTGAGATGGGAAGAAATGATATCTGGATTTGGAGAAGATGAGATAAAGCGTGCGCATAAAAAATTCATTGAGAAATCGGGCGGCACAACGGACGAAGAAGAGATAAGAAAAAGTAAAAAGAGGGGAAGGGTAGTCGTCGGAGATAAAAAGCCAACGCATGAAAAAACGCGAGAGCTTATGGGTGAGGGGCTTACAATAAAGGAGATTGCAAAGAGGCGAGGCTTGACCCCAAACACAATTATTTCTCATTTTGAAAAATTAAAAGAGATGTCGGGGGATATTGATCTTAGTGCTTTTAAGCCGGAGGAAAATGATTTTAGGAAAATGAAAGAGGCATTTACCGCCGTGGAAAATGGGAAACTTTCATCTGTATACAGAAAACTTCAAGGCAGATACAGTTACGAAAAACTTCGCCTCACACGCCTGTTTTTATAAAACTAAACTTTACAATATATACAGAGAACATAAGGCCCCGATTATAAATGGCCCAGCCCCACACACAACACCCCAACAAACTGACCTACTCGTCTTCACCTGCCGGCAGGCAGTCCTTAAGCGTTCTATAAATTATATCAAGCTTTTTTAGTAATAAGAGAAACAAAAAAACCACCGAATTGGTGGTTTGCCAGGCGGGCGCGGGAGCGCCCACCTGGCATTCTGGTCATGTTGTGCTGCGTTGCAGATTCTTACCGACCTCGAGTTGAGGGCTATTCCTATCTAGAGTACTCTCTTTTACAATATCCATCTTCGACACTGCGTCGGGGCCGAATACTGTCTCAAGCCTGACCCACTTTCCCGGCCAGCTCTTGTGCCGAATCAAGAAGAATTCATTATCCCTCTTCACCGACCCGACGACTATGGAGCCATGCGCGTTATACACGCTCGGGGTTCCCCGTAGGCATTCTCGGCAGCAGTTGTAGATAGCCCTACTCAAATAGGGCGAGGATCGTGTCTCTACATACAGCCACCCGAATGTCTTAGCACCGCGGGGCTTTGTACACCTAGGGCAAAGTCGCTTGCCTTGAGTCTTCCAAAGTTCAAGCTGAGCTTGAACACGCAGGTCTCCATACAGGTCAAGTATCTGGTTCAACTCCAGGTTAAGATCTCCCTCCATCTTGTCAATCCGTGAGCTCATCCTTCTGAGCTCACGGATATGGTCAAGCCTTCTCTCAAAGCTCTTGGCCAGGATACGCATTATTGTCTGGTTGTTAAGGTCCATGGGGTTTCCTTTCTCGCTAGGACTCTTGACTTTATATAACTGTATTTCCCGAGAATGTCAATTGTGGCAAACTGATATCATGGCGATAATCCTCAAGAGAAATAAAAAAACCGCCACACCTTTATGCCACGGCGGTTTTGTTTTATGATTACTATACCTAAAGTCATTAAAGTTCTTGATGTCGGCGTTGATGATTTGATTCACCCTGTAAAATAAGGATTATATGCCCATTAATCAATTTATGGAATAACAGAAAATGGAGATATAGATTTGCATATTTCCAAAAATAATATAATATGGAGATATAAATAATTGTATTGTCAAAATTATGAGAAACTTTCAATCTGGGAAATATAAGCAACAATCAGAATATAAAAGTTTTACACCTTCTCTCGTAAATCGTGACTTTGATTGGGATGATAAGAAAATTGATATTCTACACGGTCAAGCAATGCGTTTTCTGGGGGAATTAAATGCATACGCTACACTTGTTCCGGATGTTGATTTTTTTATCAAAATGAATGTGGCAAAAGAAGCCGCTAAGTCAAATATGATTGAGGGAACACAAACAGAAGTTGATGAAGTTGTGTTGCCAGAAGAAGAAATTGACCCCGAAAAAAGAGGTGACTGGAATGAGGTGCAAAATTACATAAAGGCAATGAATTTTGCAATTAAAGAACTCAAAAAATTACCCGTATCAATTCGTTTGCTTAAAAGCTCTCATAAAATATTGCTTTCTGGAGTACGTGGAAAATATAAGACACCGGGTGAATTACGAACAAGTCAAAACTGGATTGGCGGTTCTTCATTGTCCGATGCCTTTTTTATTCCGCCAAGCGCTGATGAAGTTCCTGTTTTATTAACTGATTTAGAGAAATTTTGGCATAATAAAAAAGTTGATGTTCCGACTTTAATTAAAACAGCGATTACTCATTATCAATTTGAAACAATCCATCCATTCTTGGATGGAAACGGAAGAATTGGAAGGCTCTTGATTACATTGCAATTAGTTGATTCTCAAATTCTTACCAAGCCAACACTTTACTTATCCGCTTTTTTTGAAAAAAACAGGGCGTCATATTATGACTCTCTTACAATGGTGCGTAAATCTGATAATTTAGAACAATGGGTGAAATTCTTTTTAAGCGGTGTTATTGAAACAGCAAAGGATGGCATTGAAACTTTTCAACAAATTCTTACTTTACGTCAGCAGTACGATCAAAAAATAATGACCTTGGGCGTGCGTTCTAAAAATGCACAGAAACTACTCTTGTTTATGTTTTCACACCCTATTGTGAACACAAAAAATGTAGAAAAAGAGCTAGGGATTAGCTTTAACAGTGCTAATCGCCTCTTAAAAGTACTAATTGATCTAAAAATTCTAAAAGAAATAACCGGATTTTCACGAAATAGGTTTTTTGTTTTAGATGATTATCTTAAATTATTTAATAAATAACCATGCTAAATTCTGAAATAAAACGAAAAATTGGCGACAAGCGGAAGCGGGGAATACCCACACCTTTATGCCACG
>CAZMCG010000022.1:0-11289 GCA_964565105.1 uncultured Candidatus Saccharibacteria bacterium | reverse complement strand
TTGGATAACGTATACATAGTGCATGTCACATTATCTCCGACGGGGTGAACCCCGAGTTGTTTTTCGCCCAAGGGTGGCGCTGGATGAAGGTAGAACCCTTGGGAGTTTTTACGCATATTCATATTTGATTAAATTATAGCATACCATAGCTAACAAGCTACCAAGCTATGTTACAAAGGGTAACCCTTTGTTTTATGGTTACCAATGGCTACCAAGTTAACCGGCTAAAAGTTATCCACAACCCACAAACAGTTTTTACCCCATACCCTGTTTGACTTAGATAATTAATTTACTAAAATAAATGTAATGGAGAATGCTATAAAAAAAGATGACCTCTGGCAATCGGTTTTATCAGAAATAGAACTCCAAATTTCCCGACCAAACTTTCTCACATGGATGAAAAACAGTCGCCTTGTAGATAAACAAAACGGCACGGCTTTAGTTGCACTTCCAAACAACTTTGCAAAAGAGTGGGTAGAAGTTAAATATCATAAACTCATCTTAGGCTCCATAAGAACATTAGATAATGAGACAAAAAAAATAGAATATATCGTTGAGGGGTCTCTTTTAAAAAGAATACAAAACAATAACTCTAGGCAAGCGACAAGTGGGGCTGGGGGTCAACTCGCGTTTCGGGAAATGAGTGTGGACCCAAAAACAAACCTGAACCCAAAATACACAATGGATGGTTTTATAGTGGGGTCGTTTAACGAACTTGCCCACTCTGCTGCAAGGGCGGTTATAAAAGGTGTTGGCACAAAATACAATCCGCTTTTTGTGTATGGAGGTGTTGGGCTTGGAAAAACTCATCTTATACAGGGGATTGGAAATGAAATAATGAAATTTTATGAAAATAAAGTTCGCGTGAAATATGTTACATCTGAAAAGTTTACAAGTGATATTGTTTGGGCAATTTTGAATGGACGCGCGGAGGAAATAAAGAAAAATTACAGAAATGTTGATGTGTTGATTATAGACGATATCCAATTTATAGGTGGTAAGGCAAAAACAGAGTATGAGTTTTTTCACACATTTAATGCTCTTTATGAAAACAATAAACAAATCATAATCTCTTCTGATAAACCCCCGCAAGCGATCCCGGTTTTAGAAGAAAGGCTAAGATCAAGGTTTGAAGGGGGTATGATTGTTGATATTACCCCACCTGAATACGAATCAAGGGTTGCTATAGTAAAGTCTAAGTTACAAGAGTTAGGAGAAACTCTAAATGATGAAATTGTGCACATTATAGCCGAAAAAATGCAAAATAGTGTGAGGGAAATCGAGGGGATATTAAACAAACTTCTTTTTCATCAATCAACATATAACAAGTTAGGTAAGGTAGAAGTTGAAGAGATTATAAATGAGGTATCCAGAGGTTCTTTGGTTAAAACAAGTCCTGGTAAAATTATGAAAGCGGTTTCTGTTTTCTTTGAAGTATCTCTAGATGATCTTTTGGGTAGGGCAAGAAACAAGGAGTTTGTAGAGCCGAGGCAAATAGTTATGTTTTTATTCAGAGATATATTGGAAATGTCATATCCAGACATAGCAAGAAAGGTTGGCAAAAGAGATCACACAACAGCAATATATGCTTATAAAAAAATACGCGGTGGTATTGAGAGGGATCAAGAGTTGGGTCAAAAAATTATAATGATTAAAGAAGTTATTAGTAAAAATGTGTAATACTATGGGGGTAATGTGTGGAGGCTTTAGTGCTTGTGTGTTGTTTTTAAAATAACTTACATATTATACCCTGTGTTATTGTGGGGTTTTTCCAAAAGATATTAAGGTTGTATAATGTGGTTTTACTAAACAGACACTCGGTTTATAAACCTTATCCCCAAAAAAGACTATACTAATAACAATAACTATATGGAAAAAATAAAAAAATGAAAATTATTATTTTACGGGATAACTTAAAAAAGGGATTAGATATAGTTGGGAGATCTGTAGGATCGCAACTTAATTTACCTGTTTTGGGTAATATATTATTAAGTGTTTCGGGAAATAATATATATCTATCTACCACAAACCTAGAGCTTGCGATAACTAAAACTGTGTTTGGGAAAGTTGTTGAGGAGGGGGGTATTACAGTCCCTTTTTCAACTCTTTCTGGAATAATTAATAATATTACAAGTGAAAGAATTCATTTAGAAAAAACAAAAGAAGGAGGCCTTGAGTTAAAAACTGATAATTATCAGGCAAAAATACAAGGGATAGAGGAAAAGGATTTTCCAATTATTCCACAAGTAGAAAAGGGGGATGAGTATATGGAGATAAACTCTATTGCGCTTAAGGATTCATTAGGAAAAACTGTTATTGCGGGTGAGGTATCAGAGTTTAGACCAGAGATATCCGGTATTCTTTTCTCAGGGGATACAACAACACTAAAACTTGTTGCCACAGATAGTTTTCGTTTAGCAGAATCTATAATAATGGGTGGAAGTTTTAAAAATACATTTAAAGAAAGTGTTAAAATAACAATTCCACTAAAAACAACACAAGAGTTGTTGAGGATATTACCAGACGATGGTGTTATTAGGGTGTATTTGGATAAAAATCAAGTTCTTTTTGAAACAGAGGCGCTCGCGGTTATCTCAAGGTTAATAGAGGGAGATTTTCCTAACTACAAGGCAATAATTCCCACAGAAACAAATACAGAGGTTATAGTTAATAGGGAGGAACTTATAAACGCCCTTAAACTTACAAGCTCTTTTGCTAGTAAAACGAGTGATGTTAGAATAAGGGTAAAAGATAAGAAAATAATAGAAATATATTCAAGTGATAATTCTATTGGAGAAAATAATTATATAATATCCGCGAAAATATCAGGGAAACCAGTCGAGATTGTTTTTAATTGGAGATATTTTTTAGATGGAGTTCGTGTGGGTGTGACTGAGGATGTTTTTTTGGGGATAAATGATGGTAGTCAACCAGTTCTTATAAAAACCCCAAAAGATGAAATGTCTTTTTATATTTTAATGCCGGTTCGCTCAACTTAAAACCATATGTGTCCGAGGCGTCGCCTCGGACATTCTTATCTATAAATAATCAAACTTTTCTCTTTTTGTAATCCCCCAGAGTCAGTTACTCTTACAACAAGAAGATTTTGAAGCTCAAATAAGGGATCTAAATCAAACTCAGATTTATATAAAACCTCTACCCCTAATTGATTAACTCTACTTTCAATTAAGGAGTTATTTAAATAGATCTCAATTTTTTCTATATTTCGTGCCGATTCTGCTATAAAAGATAATAAAAATGGATCATCTACAAAAGAGCCACTTTTAGGAGAAATTATGTGTATATTAATTTCTCCAACAACCTCACTATCATTATTTTTAATAATATCATAATTTACAACAGGAAACTTATTTGTATCAACTGTGTTTGTTTTAAGCCACAACGACACACCAGTCTCCCAGTGGTTAAATTGTGAGTCATTTTTGCGTTGAAGGTGATAGAGAATACTTCTAAATGAACCGTCAATCAACTCACCACGAAGAGATGGATTATCTGTAAAAATTGGACCGGGTTTTTTAAATGTCATTACTGGGAGTTTTGGAAGGGCTTGTGACATAAACTCATGCCACATCGGAATCGCTGTTGAAGCACCAGTCCCATATGACAATGGGTCTCCGTTATTATTACCAACCCATATACCAACAGCTAGGTTTGGCGCATATCCAAATGCCCACGCATCCACAAAATTATCTGTTGTTCCTGTTTTAATTGCCACTTGACGCCCGTGTATCTGTGTTAGCCCTAAGTTTCTCCTAAACAAAGGAGAGCGTAACTCAACATCAGATAAAATATCGTTTATAAGCCTTATATACTGTGAGTTAAAAACACGTTTCCCTGCACTTTCATGTTTTTTAATAATTTTTCCATTAGCATCTTTTATTTTAAGAATCATCACGGGTTTGTGATAAATACCATCTGCACCGAGTGTAGCGTATGCGGAGGTAAGTTCAATTAATCTTACCTCTCCACCCCCTAGGGCAAGAGATAAACCAAGCCTATCTGGGTCGTCAAGGGTGTTTATACCAACCCTAGGCATATCTTTTATTGCGTTTCGTAGTCCAACTAAATGAAGGGCTTTGACTGCAGGAATGTTTATTGACTGCGCGAGCGCGTCCTCTATTGTAATCGGACCACGAAACATGCCATCAAAGTTTCGTGGATTATAACAATTAGGGTTCTTACTCAAAAAACCCACAACTGCTGGGCAGGATGCATTAAACTCTGTTTGCACATCCCATAAAATTGTTTCAGGCGTGAGTCCATCCTCAAACGCTGATAAATATACAAATGGTTTAAGGGCGGAACCTGGTTGTCTTAGGGCTTGTGTTGTTATATTAAATTTACCCTCAAATCTACAATTAACCCCAGGACTACATCCGTAAGGTTTTGGCTCAGAAAAATAATCCCTTGATCCAACCATTGCTAATATGTGGCCGGTTTGTGGATCTATAGCAATAAGAGCGCCGTTTTCACCTCTGTGTAGTTTAGAGTTTCGTTCTACTACATTTCTAACAGTCTCTTCCGCAATTGTTTGCATATCTATATTTAGCGTGGTTATAACTCTTAACCCAGAGTCCCTTAGCACATCCTCACCATATTTTTCTATTAAATAACTTTGTATTTTCATTACAAAATGTGGCGCTTTAATCCCGGTTTTCGGCCGTGGTAAAACTTTTGGAGGTTCTTTAGCGGCTCTTTTTTGAGCACTATCTATATATTCTAAGTCTTTCATCCGTTCTAAAATAAAAAGTCTTCTTTCTTCAAGTTTGTCCGTGTGTTTTCCCCATGGCGAGAAAAAAGTGGGAGCCTGTGGTAGGGCTGCTAAGAGGGTTGCCTCTGCGAGTGTTAGGTATTTCGCTTGTTTCCCAAAATATGTTATGGAGGCAGACTCAATTCCGTACGCGCTTGATCCATATGGAACTTGGTTGAGATATAAGTTTAAAATCTCATCTTTTGTATACCACTGCTCAAGTCGTATAGCCAAAATAAGCTCTTTAAGTTTTCTTGTAAGTGTTCTTTCACCCGAAAGAAATGTATTTTTTGCCAACTGTTGCGTGATAGTTGATCCACCCTGGACAACATCACCGTGAATTAAGTTGACAAAAGCCGCCCTTACAATACCCCTCCAATCAAATGCGGGGTGGCTAAAAAACGCATCATCTTCAATACTAATTGTTGCCCAACGCATTATGTCCGGAATATCTTCATGGGAGATGATTGTGCGTCTTTCTTCGGCATAGATTTCATATAGCAATGTATTACCCGTGTGGTCATAAATTTTTGTAGATTGAGACACCCTTATTTCTCCTATATCACCAGGGTCTGGTAGCGAAGTAAGGATATTTAAAACAAAAATAGCGGCCACAATAAAAATACCAACACCACCTATTGCAAGTTGAGCTAAAACACGTTTTTGTTTAAACCAATTCATAAGTATATTATACGCAAACAATTTTTATAAAAAATACCCCCTTTTTTGTTACGAGATAGAGTAAGCTACATTCTATCTAGTAAAAAACTTACCTTATTATTTGCGATGTGGCGATATATCGTAGTGCTAAATTTTAATAATAAATTTTATCAGGTCGATTTAACAGGTCGGTCCTGTTAAATAGGATGGGGGCTTGTTTAATTATCTTAAATGTTTTTGTAGTGCTTTATTTCTGCCTTATCGTTATTTATTATTATTGCGACAAGATCGGTTCGCCACCCAATATCATATAGTTTATTCGTTTCGTTTGCGTAAAACTCGGCGGCTCTGTAAAACTTTTTTCGCTTTGACTGTGTCATTTGATTTTCTGGAGTAATTCGCGGAGAAGGACCACTTACAGTTTTTACTTCCACAAACACAAGAGTTTTATCTGGAGAGGATACTATAATATCTATTTCGCCCCACTTCGTTTTGTGGTTTTTGTCAAGCACTTTGTAGCCTTTCTTTATAAGATACCTAGTTGCCACATTTTCTCCAAGTTGTCCAAGGTTGGATCGATTTGTCATTTGTATTAATTATAGGCGATTTTTGAATAATTTGTACAGAATTTCGGTTATAAACTGTTTATAAGTTATTTATGGTTTGTGTAGGAGTTGTGGATATAGAATATGGTATAATTAAATATATATCGGTATACATTTACAAAAGTTTCACGACAAACATTCCATAATAAAACTAGTAGATGACCATACTAGGGGTTTAATTAATAAGGAAGACTGTTTTATACTTTGTGGAGTCCTCTGGAGGATAAATTTGGCTTTTACGCAAAAACACAACTACCAACCACTTTTCCATAAATACCTAATGGGATATATGAGTAAGCAATTTAAGGATTGACTTGAAAAGATAGAGAAGGATCCAATGGTCCCAGAGAGTTATGATATCCTATATCGACTTCATAAAACTGGTTATTACGAAAAAAATCCGCTTTTCAAAAAGTTTCACGATTTAACTAACTTGTAAATCGTGAAACTTTTTCAGATAGCTTTGTAAAACGTGAAACATCGACATTATTTTTATAAAAAATACTGGTTTAAAATGTTTCACGTTTTACACATATAGTCCACAGGTTGTCAAGTATCCTTTATCCATGGGCTAAACACTCTATCTGTAAATGTTTTACAAATGTTTCACAACTTGCCGGATGATTGCCGGATGGATTACTGGGTAGATTGCCGGACTACTTGCCGAATCTGCGCTCACGCGAGGAATATTCTTTAAGAGCTTTTAAAAAGTTTTGTTTTTTAAAATCAGGCCACATTTTAGAGGAAAAGTAAAGTTCCGCATGTTGGATATCCCACATCATAAAACCAGCACTTAGGCGATATTCACCTCCTGTTCGTATAACAAAATCAAGCGGAGGAGATTCTTTTGTCCAAAGGTTGGATTTAATGATGGTTGAAGTTATTCTTTTTTGAGAACCCTTTGTCGCTTTATTTATCGCACTTAACATTTCACGATTACCACTATATCCGACAAGGATTATAAGATGACAACGAGAGTGGTTTTGTGTTTGTTGAATAACCTTATCGAGTGCATTTATAGCTGGCTTTTGTAAAAGCTTTTTCCACTCTCCTAATATATGAATTCGTACATCTTTTTCAAAAATTTTTTTATTTTTGAGAAGTTGTTCGGCGAGTTGTTTGTATACTCTATTTAATGTGTTTATTTCTTTAGGTGGGCGTTCGGTAAGGTTTTCATAGGATCCTCCCCAGAATGTGCAATAAGGAATCCCCGCGTCTATTACGGTTTCTGCGATTTCCTCAATGCGCTTTGCACCTTCAATGTGCCCCTTCCAGGCAGGAAGTCCGCGCTTCTTAGCCCAGCGACGATTGCCGTCTGGGATAATCGCGATGTGTTTTGGTATTACTGGAGATTTTTTATCAGGCATACAGTGTTCGTAATTTTATAAATA
This sequence comes from uncultured Candidatus Saccharibacteria bacterium, assembly GCA_964565105.1. Taxonomy (GTDB): domain Bacteria; phylum Patescibacteriota; class Minisyncoccia; order UBA6257; family Colwellbacteraceae; genus CAZMCG01. The sequence continues at coordinate 3,862 of CAZMCG010000022.1, read as the reverse complement.
AACTTGAGCGAAGTAAATGCGTAACGAATCTTTGTAGAAATAACTTCTAATAATACTGCGCTAACGAGCATTGCTGTAAAAATGTGAATGTATTTAATACATTTATGGTGGGCGCTGAGGGGATCGCCCGCCGCCGCTAAAACTGTGGCGGATTGCGATTTGTTTCCAAATCAAAGATTTGGACAAATTGGGAAAACTCCCGACCCTCTCGGTGTCCCGCCTAGGGTGGGCGCACCAGGACTCAAACCTGGGACCTCTTCGGTGTAAACGAAGCGCTCTAATCAACTGAGCTATGCGCCCACCCTAGGCGGGGTTGCGATTTGTTTCTGTGAATTCTGCACCAACTTGAATTCTAAGGCAAATCGGGAATAAACCAAATCCCGATTTTGTTCAAATCTCTAATTTGATTACAAAATCGAGGATCCTCGACATTGTAGCTAAAATAAAGTTTTAGACAATGTCGGGACGCTCTGCCTAACTGCCTGCCCCATGATTCTCGGAGAGAATTCTACGGGGAGCTAAGCGCCCATGAGTATTGTGAATTTTACAGAAGCTTTAATAAATTCACAAGGACAAGTTTAAGTTTCCGATTATCTATTAGTCTTTGGTATATTACCAGTCTTATAATTACCCAAAAGAACAATTTTATATTCTGCGACTTTTAGTTCAGAGATAACGGTTCTTGTGGGGTCTTTATGGGCTTCCGCCTTGAGGTCAAGATAGAATATATATTTCCACACGACACTTGGGGTGGGCTGTGACTCTAGCTTCGTGAGGTTTAGGTTGTGCTTTGCAAAAATACCCAGTGTTTCATAAGGAGAGTCGGATTTATTAAGTACTGTTATATATAGATAGAAGCTTTGTCTACTCTCTAGTTATGTCGCATATTTTCAGTAAGCACTATGGGGCGAATGTGGTTATCTTTATGTCGTCAAATTATCAAGGCTGACACCAAGGGCTTTTAATGTACAGATTGTCGGATTTTGATTTTGTTTTGTTGTATGATTTTACGGCTAATTTTTTCGCGAGCCACACCACAAGGTTTGGTGAGTAAGCGCCAAGAGTGTTAGAAACGCACAACCCCCAGCTTAGTGGGCGATAGAAGGATCGAACTTCTGGCCTCTTCCGTGTCGAGGAAGCGCTCTACCACTGAGCTAATCGCCCAATCTACTTTAAATAGTGTAAAGGTTTTTAGTGAGTCTTTTCAAGAGCCCTATATCCGAATGTCCGAGGCGTCGCCTCGGACATTTGTGTATCGTATTTCCCCATCTCCTCAATCATTTCTGAAAGATCTTCTAAATTACCTATATTAATAGGTAAGGCGTCTTTATTTACAATTCTACTTTCCTTCCAACCAGGTTCAATATAAAGGTGATGCGCCTTTGATGAACTCTGGGAATGTGGATACATTAAAAAAGATTAAATATTTCCTTAGCTTCTGATGCGGATAAGGCGTTTATTAAAACTAACTCGTTGCGCTTATTTGTTGAGGCCAAGTTCTCTTTGTGGGCGCGCCAGGATTCGAACCTGGGACCTGTCGCTTATAAGACGACTGCTCTAACCCCTGAGCTACGCGCCCAAACGAAGCACGAAAATGTGAATCATAGTCTATATTTTAATACTGAATACCAGGCGTGCAAGGGGGCAACTCCGCCTATAACCCCACTTACATCCATACCGCATTCTACGGGCTCAAGCCAAGCACCAGGCACAAAGATTGTATCCTAAATATCCAACGCGAGCGAGTGTATTGTTGTTGCTTAGGTGTTCTGGGGTGATCCCGAAACATATTGTATGTTGGAAATAAAATAGAATATTCGTTTGTTTTGATTATGGTGCTAAGTAAGAATGATGAGAAAATCACATTAGTATTACTACATTATTAGACTACCCAGACTACTTAGGGTAACCCTAGGTAGCGTTGGGTTGTAGTGTGGTCTATATTAAGTAAAAAGTATTTAAGAGGTACTTACCCTTAACGTACACTTGCAACTTACGGGTATTATCCGTATTATTCGGATATATTTATATGACAAGGTCGTGGTTATTGCAATTACAATGATTGATAAAGAAACATTAGAAAAAATAAAACCGGGTATCCGAGTGAAAGTCTATGAAAAAAGTGGTCAGTTTTCTGGTATCGTTCTTGCAAGAAAGCACGGCAAGGAGGCGGGGGGTACATTTACGGTTCGTTCAAAGTTGGCTGATGTGGGTGTAGAGAAGATTTTTCCAATACACTCCCCTAATATTAAAAAGGTTGAGATTTTAAATACTCCAAGGCGTCGTGTGCGTCGGTCAAAACTTTATTATCTACGTAAGTTGTCTGATAAAAAGATTAGGCAGAAGTTAGGGGTGTAGAAGAATTAATTAAGGGAATACAGAAGGAGGACACGCATCCTCTTTTTGTTTGATATAAATTGGTAGACGCATTATAGTGGAGGTATGGGAAAACGAGGACCAAAACCGAGGGGAAAAGTATCTACAAAATGGTCTCCAGAGTTGGCATATGTAGTGGGTCTCATCGCGACTGATGGAAATCTTTCAAAAGATGGACGCCATATTGACTTTACATCAAAAGACGAAGAATTAGCCCGAACCTTTAAGAAGTGTCTTAACTTGGAGGTAATGATTGGTAGGAAATCGAGTGGTAGTGTTAAGGAAAAAAGATATTTTCGTGTTCAATTCGGAGACGTACTGTTCTATCAATGGCTTATGAAATTAGGTATAACGCCGAACAAATCTAAAACCCTTGGCGCGCTAAACATACCCGACGAACTATTCTTCGATTTTTTGCGGGGATGTTTTGATGGGGACGGAAGCATATACGCGTATTGGGATCCACGGTGGCATAGTAGTTATATGTTCTATACCAGCTTTGCGTCGGCAAGTATCGATTTCTTAAAATGGCTACAGGCTACAATAGAACGTCTATCGGGACAAAGTGGTAGAATTGCGACTAGCACAAGATCGTATCAATTAAGATTCGCGAAAAAAGGAAGCTTGGTTTTGTCTGAGAAGATGTACCACTCTAAAAACGTTCCGTGTCTGAATAGGAAGTTTACTAAATCTAGAAAAATCTTTAGAATAAATGAAAATCATAACAAGCAGTAATGCCCAGATGGCGGAATGGTTTACGCAGCGGCTTGAGGGGCCGTACCTCATCACGAGGTTGTGGGTTCGAATCCCACTCTGGGCACAGAATGAAGAGCTATGCGCTTTTTTGTAAGAAGCGGGTTACATTTGTATATTTATAGTCAACATTGGAATTACCCAACGACTGGTCAGAGAGGGTCTCTGACCAGTCGTTGGATTATGTGGGATAATGGGAGTCATATTGGTGCTGTTGTCCGAGGCGTCGCCTCGGACATTCGGACGCGGGCAACAAAACCCCTAGAGAATCCCTCTCGTTATGATAAGATTAATATATTAAATCCATAAAGTATGTTAAGTCAAAATTTAGGGAAAAATAGAATACCAAAAATATCAAGTGCAAGCCGATTTTTACTGGTTTTTGTATTAATGTTTGCTTGGATTTTTTCCGGCTGGCCTCAGATTTTTAATTTTTCGCCTGAGACTCATGAAACACAAGCGGCTGTAAATTTTGTACGGGTGGCTGGTGTTTCCGGCACCTCATTCACTCTGGATATTGGGACTACTGGAACGGATCGACTCGTGGTCATCATCGTGGGAGATGAGAGAACCAGTAATCCTGCAGAATCCGTTATTATTGATGGAAAGGAATTAAGTGAATGTCTGCGTACCTTATGAGGGTGCACACTTGGACTCTACTCGGGTATATTTCATAATTAACTATGAAATTTCAAAAAAGATTTAAAAAATATTGGCAAGAAGGTTGGCGGGC
>CAZMCG010000021.1:0-11340 GCA_964565105.1 uncultured Candidatus Saccharibacteria bacterium | reverse complement strand
CATCAAAGAAATCAACGAAAAATCAGACTTGTTTGTCAGCTACGAAAAAGAAAAACAAAGTCGCAGAATTATCGGGCTGGTGTTTCACATCGACAAAAAACAATCTGATGATGTGATTGATTTGGAATCAGACCAGGACAAACTATACAAAGCTCTGCTATCGCACGGTATCAACCACACCACAGCACTCGATTACGCTCAAAAAACCGAAAGTAAAGGATTAATAAATATAATCTTAAAAAAACTCTCTGAAATTGTTAAACGAGCCGGAAAAAAAGGGCAAAAGAAAGAAACTATCATCAAATACATTCTCGGTGCAATCAAAAACGAGTTGAACCAAGGGCAGCTATTTGAGCCTGAATCAAACGAACCAGCCTACCAGTATGTAACTCGTGAACAGGTTGTAGAGAGGAAGTGGCCAATCCCTGGCGAGAGCTGGGAAAGATGTATCGCCAGATTGAGACTGTCAAACATTGTCGTTAGGTGACAGTATTTTCATCAAATCGACTTTTCAAAATTGCTTTTGCGATTTAGGGGGAGTAGTTCACAGCATGTACCCATTAAGAGTTATCTAATGTTTTTTAATGTTAAATAGCAATATTTGTTAGTTGTCTTTTTAAAATAAAAAATTATAATTTTTGTTTTTCCAGAGCAAACCGTTATCTTTCCATTACTTGTTTTTTTTCTTCAAGAATTTGATTTTTATTTTCGATTTTTTTTCTTGAAAAATTTAAACTTTTGTCCACTAATATCTTTTTTTTCACTGCCTCTATACCCTGCTCTTTCATCATGTCCCTGAAATCTGTTTTATCTTTACTATCATTTTTTCCATTAAAAAAAGGTGAAATTACCCCACCTTTTACCGCCTTCGCTGCTTCCTTGGCTTTAACCATTCCCACATTAATTTTTAAGTGTTTATCGTCATCTGCGACAATATAAATATTTTTATGAGGAAATCTTTTTTTAATAGATTTTGCCACCGGCAAAAGATTGTTGCTTGTACCAGTCACTATAACTGGTTGATTGATTGCTTGACTCACTGTTGTTCCCGTGCTGTATCCTTCAGCGATATATATGTCCTCTTTTATATCGCTAATAGCTTTTGCTCCCACCAGAGCAAAAGTTCCATGTATTCGACTGTTTTTTGCAACTTTTTTAAATCCACTTGATTTTAAACTTATATGACTCCACTGTTTCCCTGCAACATCTTTCATAGGTACAACAATTCCTCCACCCTTGGGATCAACTTTTGCCCCTGTAATAATGACCTTCAGTCCTTTTTCTGTAAAATATTTTTCTTTACCAGTTGCTAAGGAAAGATTATTAGTAAAACTTAAACTTTTCATCGCTGTTTCTTCTTGCAATATTTTTATTTCTTTCATTCTCGCTTCTTTTTTTTGTAATTTTTCTGCCGACAGTTGGTTTTTTTGTTCTTGGGATAAACTTGTCCCACTGCTAACCCAGTTTTTTTGTTCCCCTCCCCAGTCTTTTACCCAGCCTGCCGGAACGCCGTCTACAAAACCACAATAAGCGATTTTTTTATTACCTTTTTTTCCACTTCCATCAATTCGTTGAATTTTGCCATCCATCACTGGTGGTCCTTTTAAATCTCCCCCCATATTTTCGATGAAAGAAGAAAATTGTTGTTGAATATTGTCCCCTGTTTTGTTGTTATTTCCTAACCATTCGCTAAAAACTCCATCATCCATACCCTGTGGGATGTACCATGATTTAGCCTCTTTACTCCACATTGCCCCTAATTTTTTTGCTTTATCTTTATCTGCAAAAGATACCGCAAGATATTTTTTATCTTCCCTTTTAATATATTTTTCCTTATTAGAGCTTTTTTCTTTTATTGCTTGCAGCTCTTCGCTCTTAGACAAGTCTTGCTCAGGCATATTTAAATCAGTCATTTTATCTACCTCTTGAGATTTTTCTTTTTCAAAATCAAGAATATAATTATTTATTTTTTCTGCATCTGCACAGGCTTTGAATATTTCAGTGGGTTTATTTTCAAGCATCGCCACCCAAGAATCAATATATGCTACATGATTTTTAGGATCATGACCTATCCCTGTTTCCATGCCTATCATATAACTTGCAATTTCTGCCCTTAATTCTTCCTTTGCCCTATCTTTTGACCCTTTTACTTCCCCCAGGTCGCGATCCAGCCGAGTTTTATGGCCAGTCCAATGACCTAATTCATGTAAAGCTGTAGAATAATATTTATCAGCAGATGCAAATTGACCTTTTTTAGGTAATTGAATCTCATCAGATAAGGGAAGATATGCCGCCGAATCCCCCTCAATATGACTTATTTTCGCCTCGGATTTATTCAGAATATTGTCTACCCGATCATGTTTTTTCCATTTAGGTTCTTTTGTATCAGATATTGATTGTTCTGGTATACCTGCTATATCCTCAGCATTGAAAACATAATAATGTCTCAACAATGGTCTTTCTAACTTAGTTTTTTCTATAACAATTTTTCCTGTTTCATTTTTTATCTTTTTTTCTTTGTCAAATTGCCAAAACTGAATGGGGCAACCTTTACTACCTCGCTTTACCTGCCATCCATTTTCTTTTGCTTGATTGAAAGTAACCCATCTTTTATCGTTTTTCCCCTGAATTGAAAGATAAACAAAATTGACTCCTTTGTATTTTGTTCCAGTTACAGGGTTATATGGTCGTCCAGCTTGTATATTATCAGCCGTCCAAGGCTTCACCCAGGGAGCCGATTTGTTTTTAAGTGCTTGAAGAATATCCTCTGCAATCTTGTTTTGTTTTGACATATTTTTCACCTTTCAGATCAAAAAATTTCATCATCAAACATTGCTTCTACCACATCCTTTAACGGCATATCATCTGGTGTAGCTCCAAGCTCCTCAGCCTCGTCAGGATCAAAAGCTATCGCTGATCCATCAATGCCAGCATCTTCCATTTTTTTTTCTAATTCTTTATCCACATTATTCCCCTGTTGAAAAAATCAATAATTATTTGCTGTGATTAAAGGTAAACTGAAAAGCCGTGACCACGATTTCATTATATTATTTTGTATCATAGGAATTTGTGTTTTTCTTGCCCACCAAACATTAGATACAGCGAGAATTAACTCAGGATCATGCAACATAGAATGCAAAATCACCCAAATTAAAAACTGTTCATAACAAATAAAAAAAGCCACTTTTTTGTTATTGAAAATTACTACTGGATTATAAAACCAATTCGCAGAAAAACTATATTCTTTCCCCGGAAACCACATAGACAACGGCACAGGTTGCCGTTGTTTATATATGATTTCAACTTTTTTCTGTGAAATGGAAAGAACAACATTATCTTTCAAGTTTCCTGATATAGATGTTGCCCCAATGATTACCGTCCCTGGCCACCGAAGGTTATGATTCCAAAGTTGTGTTGTTCCCGGCAACCAAGTACCACCCACTCCTTCCGGTAAAAGAATATATTTATATTTTTTATTTACCGGATCATTAAGTTTTTCTATTATTTTTTTTTGTTGGTTCAGATCATTGACCAAATCTTCAAAAACTAAAGGAGTAAATTCAGCTCTTCTGTTTATATTTCCGCTGAACTCTGTGTCTAATCCCTTCCACCCTTGCGGAACAATCAAACAAGAATGAGTATTAGCAAAAAATATTCCGCTGATAATTGGAATTACAACAAAAACGGGTTTGTAACAAAGTACAGGCATTAAAAATATTGTTATTATAATGCCTGCCCAGCCTGTTCCGGGCAACCATACACCTGTACTCATTAAAGGATGAGACCAGCTTGTCAAACCGAAAGGAGGAAAGATTATCAATATCATTGCCATTATCAAACCACCTACCCGATGTTTTTTATTTTTGAAATGAAATAAAACAAAAGGAATAGATGGTATCAAAACCGCAAGAAAAAGATCAAGAATGGCTATCCAAATATTAGTATCAAAAAACTCTGCTGAACCAAACGGCAGCGACCAGGCAGCGGAGGAAAAATATAAAAAAATAGTCAGTCCTGCCAATAACCGCCCTGGTGAATAATACCATAAAGGAATTATAAGCAGTGAAACCGGCAAAGTTGCAAAACTTGAGAAAGCTACTACCCCCGTTATTAACCCTCCCAAGGGAAAGAATAAAAAAGATATTTTTTTCATCAAAACAAAAGAAACGGTTGTCCGGTTTTTTTAATAGCTGATTCTTTAACTACCCCAAAATATCTACTATCAAAACTAGAAGAATTAAAATCTGACATGATCCAGAACTCATTCTGTCTCAACTTGAGATGAAAACCGTTATGAATGATTAATTGCAAATTATCATATTTTATGTACGAATTTTTCAGAACAACTTTATTCACAGACACTTTTCCCTCATTAACGGTAATTATGTCTCCAGGTATACCAACTATTTTTTTTAAGATCGGTGCTATATTTCCCGGGCATCCCCATCCTGATTTTAAAAAATCATTATCTTTTGCGTAAATTACAACTGGATTAGCAATATCTAAACAAACAAGAATATAATTATTTTTATACTTAATAAGAGGTTGTTTGATTGTATTGAAATTATAAAAACCTTCCGGAAAACTCGGCGATAGATTGATTTTAATTCCAGCTATATATACTCCAGCAAGAATTAAGTTAAGAATGACCATTAAAATGATAATTGTTTTCATGGTAACAAAGAATCCGAAACTACAGGCGGCGGAACTTTTGACCTTTCAGAAAACGCTTTATCAATAAAATAAAGTGGTTGAATACCTTTAATGGGTAGCTCCCCAGAAACAAATATCAACATCTGTCCAGGTTGAACAATTTTTCCATTTTTATCTTTCACTGCTGTAGGAAAACGCATAACTTCATCTGGAGTTAATAAAGCTCTTTTGATCTCAGTATATTGATGGTTAACTCTGTTGAGCATTGGAGATATACGATTTCCACTAGCTGATATTTGCGTCTTTATAATTGTAGCATTTCCCGTGCTGCGACTTAAATATTCTGCTGTTGTGATCTCGTTTGATGCAAAAGCAATCCGAATATGACAATTAGAAATTATTGACTCGTCTCTTGTGTACCATCTATATAATTGTTTTAAATCTTGGATTAAGAAAAAACACTTAATTCCGTAACCGGCTAAGAAAGGAAGTTGTTGTTCAAGTAAATCCATCTTGCGTAAAGCTGTAAACTCATCTAACAAGAGAAGTAGTCTATGCTTATAATGTGCCACAACAGCCCCGTCTTTAAACTCCATTTCATGCGTCAATTTAGTGGTAATTAAAGTTATTATCAACCTGATCAAAGGCATCAGGCGCTCTTTAGAACTTGGGCGAAGGATAAGATACAAGCTAACCGCTTGTTCATGGTTCATTAAATCTTTAATTTTAAAATCTGATTTTGATATATTTTGTGCCAGAACTGGATCACGATACAAGGTCAAATAAGATATAACAGATGACAAAACACTTGAAGCCTCTCTTTCTGCACGATTAAGTTGATCTTGTGCAGCAGCAGAAGCAATAGGATGAGTAAGATTATTGTAAAAGTTATTGTTTTGCATTTCAGCAAAAAAATCAGCAGGTAATTGATCAGGGTTTGACAAACAGTCAACAAGATTAGGTAAATTTGGTGGTGGCAGTTTAGTTGCTTGATGTTTATATAAAAGATGTAAGATAACTCCAGTCAACAAAGCAAAACTTGTTTTTTGCCAATGGTCCTGTAAACCCTCCCCCGAGGGGTCAACAATCATGTTTGCAATGATCTGGGCATCAGCCACATCATGTTCTGTGTTAATTTGTATCTCCTCTAAGGGATTAAAATGAACTCCATTTTCCGTATCATCTGTAGCATCAAATCTTAAAACTTTATTTTTTGCATAATTTTTCCTCCATCCCGATGTCAATGCCCATCCCTCTCCCTTAACATCTAAAACAACCACACTTTCTTGCCAGGTAAACAGCGTAGGTAACATAAGAGCAACCCCTTTTCCTGACCGTGACGGTGCAAAACACAACACATGTTCCGGACCCTGATGATAAAGATAATGTAATGTTTTCTTTTTTTGATAACCACCAACTATTACGGCGTTTCGACCCTTGGGTACATCAAGAAGTCTTGTTTTTTTTATATCTTTAATTCCTGCCCATTTTGCAGTGCCATGTAAAGATTTATTACCCTTGGTCAACGGTCGGTAACTAATAGCAAACCACAAAGAAACTCCAAAAAAAATAAGCCCAGCCCAGGTTGCATATTTAAATTTTTCCGAGAAAATATAATAATGTCGATTCCCAGCTTGTAAATACCAAACCACCCCTTCCCAGGGGGGATATATTTTTTGCCAGATCGGATTTCCCAACAAAGGTGAATACTCAAAAGAATGAGCTATAAGTTGAGTAAACAAAATCAATGCAAAAAATATTGATAAAAAAAATGAAATTAATATTTTAAATATTAGTTTTGTTTTAGTTACTTCTTGATAACCTATTTCTGTGTTCAACTTCCCACACCTCCGGAAAAATAATATCCTGTCGAACCATTACCAAAAATCTATATCCTGAACGAATAATAATTGTCGGTTGAATATTTAGATTTTTTTGTAAAATTGCTGTGCTTGCTTTCGTTATCTCCCTTGCCACTGCATCAGCCATAGATTCTTGTACTGTTTCGTCACCTACTCTACTCCCTATTCCAGCTTGAGTGTGTTCAAACAACCCCCCTATAACCGCCATCAGTATAGCACTTCCAAATATGCGGAAATAATGCCTATTAACTTTATCTGCAAAACCTGCATACCCTCCCTGATCCGCACCTGGCATCCCCCCTAATTCTAATGTTGACCCGTCCGGGTATACAATTCTTGTCCACATCACTAATAATCGGTTTTGGCCATAAGTGATGAAGCTATCATAACCACCAACCAATCTTGACCCCTGGGGAATTAACAAATAATTTCCCGTTGCCGTATCGTAAACATTTTGACTTACTTGAGCTAAAATCATTCCGGGCAAATCCGAATTGATGCCACTGATCATAATTGCTGGTATTATGGTCCCCGTTTTAAGTTCTAAATGTGACCGAGGCTTATTACGGGTATGTGGCAAGTATTGAGTAATAGGTTGCTTCTCCATAAAAAAATCCAACTTGTGTTGCTGCTTGTTTGGATCCCCTTGCCCCCTCCCTTGCATTGCCAGTAATCTATTAATATCTATTGCCTTTCCATCCGGCGGCACAACCCCCGGTACAGTTGCTGCAACTGGTTGAAGCATTCCCCCCCCCTTTACACTAATAGGAGACATAACAGCTTGTTTATGAGTTTGAAATCGCATTTGTTCTATGCTTTCAATTTTTCTTTGTTGCTCGCTTTTTTTTTCAAATCTTGTTGCCACCGGCTGACCAGCCAATGGATGGTGTTGAGCTAGTGCCGCAACTGGTTGAGGGTCAACAATATCTTCCATTGCTATAACTCCATATCGTTGCTTGCCATGCAGGAGTCTGGCTACTGCTTGCTCATTCATTACCTGAAAAACAGGAGCCTCTTGTGCTGCTTGATACCTTTCTTTTCCGCTTTGAATAATTAAAAAAGCAATTACCCCCAAGGTTAAAATGGCTAAAAAAAGAATAATAAAAAGAGGTATCTTATTTAATCTTTTAACACGCCCACCCACCGGAAAGTTGTCAGGATTGAGCTTATCTTTCATAAACTTTACCTTTTATTGTTTCTCTAACTATTATCTCCCCATGGGATATATCATAAAGTATAGTGTATCTTTGATTGTTATTGACTGTCAAAGACACATACAACTGGTTTTGTTCAAACATATCTATTATATATCTGATTATTTTTTGTTCCTCGTTTTTTCCCAGATTAAAACTAATTTTATATCCTTTTTTATTAAGCTGCCCTGCTATTTCTGTTCCAAACCGGCTTTCAGCAACAAAAAAATTAGTTTCTTTATTGAAATCTTCTGCAATCAACTCAGTCATATTTTTTGATAAGATAAAAATCATTTCATCGGATAAATCAGGTGCAAGAAAATTATCAAATTCTTGATGAGTCGCACAACCACACAGCAAAAACATTAAAATAAAAATCTTAATAATTTTACTCATTTATCAGCCTCCTTTTAATTCCGAGTAATAGTAATTTTTGTCTGATCACGACCCACCCCTGAAATTAAAACTGCTGAATAAAAAAGCTGATCAACAATAAACAAATCACCATGAAGACGATAGTTAACCAGGTTTTTTTCTCCTTGTACCATTGTTAATAGTACAGGAGCTTCATACATTTTCATAATTTCCGGCATTTGTAGATAGGTTTTCCACCCATCATTGAAAACTCTTAAAGGCCGCCACTTAGCAGTACCTGTAATTGTATAATTAAAGCATAAGTCTTTAGCACTTATACTTTCCCTGCCCACGGAAACCCGTTGTTTTTCTGCTTGTTCTTTGTTTATCAATTCTTGTTTTACCATGGCCTCTTGCCAAGCTCTCTTTTCATTTTCTGGATAACGAAAAGCAATCAACGGAGTATAACTATCATTCCGTGACTTAAGCCCGATAACATAAGTTCTTCTGTCTGTTTTAATTATTAAATTTGTAGTTAAACCACTATCTAACGGTTTAACATATATATGCTGAGGGCGAGTAATATAAGGTGCAGATGGAATAATTTCCCACCTGACAGTATCGCCACTGCGAGGAATATCTACTATTCGCTCCCCTATTTCCAGTTGAATAGCACACACACGTAAAGGACGACAAACCAAAATTGGCATAGTCGCTCCAAAGGTATAAATCACTGCTCCATCTGTATTGCCAATCGTTGGCATAATTGGTCTGTTAATCCATTCCCGTGCAAGATAAACAGCCCTTCCTCCTTTGCGATCCAAAGGAGTGTTTTTATCAGAGATAACAAGCTCTTTTAAGTCAACAGGCGGAGGAGGAATGCGAGGGTTCAAGACTATAGAAGTAGTCGTCAGAACCTCTTGATGATCAAGAGGAGGAGCAGCTTGAATTGTTGAACAGCATAACAAAATTATAAATATTAAAATAAAAATCTTAATAATTTTACTCATTTATCAACCTCTTTTTAATTCTGAGTAATAGTACAGGAGTTTCATATATTTTCTGGAACAATTTCAAAGTTGTTGTGACCAGTTAACATCATTAATAATAATTCCCAATGGATTTGCAATAATCATTAATGTATCAGTTGGTGGAGCAATGGATATGTGCATAACGACCCGATAATTATGTACATATGTTTCCTCACCTGTTCTCCTATCCATAACATATTCTGTCCACTCTAATTCCCATACTAATTCACCTAAAGAGAGAAGTCGGGTTACATTTACCGCCACGGTCTCTGTTCTTGCTCTCACAAAAGGATCATTTTCAGAAAAATAAGCAGTAATTTTATTAAAAGCAGGGGAACCTTGCCTTAAATGAACATATACATTCGATATTTTGTCTCCCTGTACCTTTGCATCAAGTGAAACTCCTCTCCAGTTTTGGATAAACTGATTTCCTGTGGCTTTGATTACTCTCCTTTGTATCTCCTCATCAACTTGTCCAATCGGCTGTACATTTCTAACAACTCCGGTTTGGTCAATTTCCACAACATAGGGAATTATTTTTTTTTCAAATTTCAAAAAAATACTGCCGCCCACCGCTATCAAAGCTATCATTGCACATATATATGCAATGTTACGATTGAATTTTGCTGCGACAACATAATTGCCATATCGCTCATTCCATTCCCGCCGAGCATCTAAATAAGGATTTTTTTTACTCATTTTTTTTTGAAGTTTAAATTTATTTTATCTTTACAAATATACACAAAAACATATAAACACAAATACCAGTGGGTGTAAATATTTTTTTTATTTGGTGTCTTTTGACAAAGACCCACCACCATCTTTACTACTATCAAGAGTCAGTCGATGTTTTTTCAAAATTTCTGCTACTTTTCCTCCGGCTGTTCCCGAATGAGAACTTTGACCTCTTAATTTCTGTCCAGCACTCTCCATTCCGGTTTTTGCAAGATTACCGATTGTCGCTACACCAACTCCCATGACTCCTGTTTTTCCCTCATCCTTCGCCAAACCCACCGCTTCTTTTACAGCCATAATACCACCCATCCCTCCTGTTACCGCTGCCACACCTACCGTGGCAGCGGTTGTTCCTGCTCTAACAGTTGTATTTATTGCTGCATCTCCACTTCCAATACTAAAACCACTAATCATGTCGGACACCATATCCGGCACACTTTTTACCAACGCTAATAGAACAATAGCAGTACCTATGAACATCCCCATCTGTTTGAGAGTTGGATCATCAAATGCGTCTACCCACCCATTGTAAATTTCTAAAGCAACAGCGAGAATTAAAGTCATTATAAATAGTTTCATCGCTGTGGCAAATATAGCTTTAAAATATATAATAGCTATATCACGGGTATAACTCATCCCTCCAAAACCTAACAGTAATAAACCCGCATACATATATATATGAAACTGGATAGTGACTAGCAAAAGCATAGCGGCTATTAAAGCAAAAATAATCATTAAAATATAACCCGCTATAATGAAACCTAAAGAATCTATCACCCTCCAACCACTTGCTTTATCAAAAATTTCCACCATTAAATTAAAACCTATGCTAAATATACCCGACGGGGTTGACAATTCATCATGTCCAACCACTGCCGTCCCCGCTTGATCAAATGATTCTTTTATATTGATAGCTAAATCAGGACCATAAAGCGGACTATCATGATAAATAAAAGCAAAAAATAAACCTATGACTAAAATTCGGCGGACAATAGTGGCTATCATTCCGCTAAAATCGTCAGGAGTAAAGATAAGTCTTATTGCCATTATTACAAAATCTATTAAAACCAAAATCCAGAACAATTGAGTTGCAAAAGTTCGAAACTGATCTTCCCAACCCGAAGTAGAACCTACAAAGGCAGTCATAATTTCATCTAAACCGCCACCGGTGGGAACATTAGCCCATGCCCAGCCCGGAGTAAAAACCACAAAAAAAAGAAAAATTACAAAAATTTTTTTCATACTTTTCACCTTGTCGGTACACTCTCTGCTTGTTGTGTTGCTTCAACCTCCGCCCCCTCCCTTGCCTTTATTCGTGCCAGCCTTGCTGCCTCTCTTTTCTCTGATTGCCCTATCCAGGTTCTACCAGAAACTCCGCCCCTGGGATCAACCCTTGTTTCCGTACCTACGGAACTTCTCCACCTCTGCTGTGCATCAGTTTTACCAAGCTGCAACCCCCCCCCTGTGAACGCCCAATTATGTCCTTCCAAAACACAAGCTGGCTCAGTCGCC
>CAZMCG010000020.1:0-12056 GCA_964565105.1 uncultured Candidatus Saccharibacteria bacterium | reverse complement strand
AGAAAATACCCCGAGATGGGGTATTTTCTTTGCGTGTGTTGCGGGGATGGGATTCCCCTTCGGTCAATTCCCTGACGGGAATTGCCTCCGGGCCGGGCCTCGCTGTGCTCGCCTTTCGTTTCACTCAAACTCGCACAACGCTCCGGCCTTCTCATCCCATCCCTACACGTAAAGAAAATACCCCGAGATGGGGTATTTTCTTTGCGTGTGTTGCGGGGATGGGATTCGAACCCACTGCGGCAAGGTTATGAGCCTCGTGCGCCCACCAGGGCGCTCCCCCGCAGAGGTATCTTTACCTAACCCAGTCTATTTGTCAAAAAATATTCAAGAACACCCACATATCTACATACACACTTACATACCCTCCACTATTCATAATATATACCTCTCCGCAACGGGTGAGAGAACCCACGACACGCTTTCTCCCGCCCATTGCGGAGGAGACAGGATTCGAACCTGCGAGGGCTTGCGCCCCACACGCTTTCCAAGCGTGCGCCTTAAACCGCTCAGCCACTCCTCCGCAATAGGCGGAATTGTCCCGACTGAATCGAGGATTCCTCCAATAGGACCAAGGGTCCTCAACAAGATCGGGATCGATTTAATCGGAACAATTTGTCTCTAAAATACTAAGCGAACTGATATTTTTAGACAAATTGGGAACAAGTAAGCACAATCAGCAACTCTGTCACTCCACCACTCTGAGAAATGCTTACACTTTATAAGCGTCTCTAATAATTTGACGGGATCAAAAATCTCGAGCTACTTGAGAGTAAATGCACGCCCTTGTCCACTCTGTCATCCTCTCTATAACTAAAAAGAACCACTTCGTGTCTCTATATATGGTAGGTTTATATTCAATAACTAGCAACTACCGTGTCCGTCCGAAGCCTCGAGTGAAGGAGGATAAACTAGAAATTATTTGATACTACTGTGCCTTACAACCTTATTCTTCCCCTCTTTTTTCGCTTTATAGAGCGCTTTGTCGGCGAGAGAAAAAAGCTCCTCAAAATCTTTTACTTCTTCAAAGCTTGCGACACCGCCTGATACAGTAAATCTTATATCTTTGCCGTCAAATTGCAGTTTTTCGCCCTCGGTCTGCCCTCTGACACGCTCCGCAATTTTATACGCGTCGTTCTCGTTTGCTCCCACAAGCCCCAAAACGAGCTCCTCACCTCCCCAGCGGGCAGGTAAATCAATGTCCCTCACATTTTCTTCCAAAATCTCAGCAAGTCGCACGAGCACCGCATCACCGGCCTGGTGCCCAAATGTGTCGTTCAATTTCTTAAAATCGTCTATATCAAAAAGAATTATACTGAAGTTCTTAATTACGACTGACTCCCTCTTTTCGGACTGTTCTTTTACCCACGAAAGCTCAGATAAAAAACCGTCGGTCCCCTCCGCAAATCCCCTGCGAGTGAGAAGGCCCGTTAGCTCATCTTTGTACGCAAACTTCTTGAGTTGTTCAATCTCATCACGCAGTTTTTGTATTTCCTTATCCTCACTCATAGATTAATTAAAAATTGATTTAGCTTAACTATTTTAAAAGTGTACCCCTGAAGTCATGCCCTTTCAATAAGTCCTCTAGGTTTTTGAGATCTTTTCCATTTATGACAATCGCTTTTATGTTATTTTCCTCTGCGAATCGTGCGGCGACCGGATCAACCGGCATACTTAATCCTGGCACCCACTTATCATCAATAATGTCGCGGTACTCCCCCCAGTTCAAGTATGAGAAATTATTTGCATCCTTATATTCATGCGGGTCCTTGTCATAAACAAAATCAGGCTTTCCGGCAATTATCACTTCAGATATACCCAAGTCATATGCCGTGGTAATTGCCACATAATCTGTAGACCAACCAGGCCTCCATCCACTACCCACCGTAACTGGATATTTCAGCTTCACAAGCCTGTGGCGTATATCAATAACAGTTGGGTCCGCGATATCTTTGAAAATCGTGCGGATGAACTGCGCATTTGAACGGGTCGCATGAATCCCGATCCAATCCTTATCTTCATTAGTAACTGGCGCAATTTTATCAGCTGCATTTATATAATCCCTTGCAAGCCGGCCACCACCAATAATAAACACGAACTGCTTCCCATTTTCAGTAAACTTCTCTACAAATTTCTTGAATTTCCTAACAAATACAACATCAATCCCGTCTGGATAAATAATAGATCCCCCAACCGCAATAACCACCTCCTTCCCAAATGAATGCTTCATAATATTAACTAATTAAGTGTCTTTATATACTTGCCAATCAAAAATTGGACTAAAAGATTGCGCGCTGTTACTCATCGTTATTAGTCATTAGTTATCGGTCATAGGTTTCTGAGCGCTTTAATGCGTTGGTCAACCGGAGGATGAGACTGAAACATACGATGCATTCGCCTCCCCTTTTTCCCTTTGAACGGATCAGCAAGCCATAAATGAGAAGTCGTGTTTGTTGCGGAACGCATCGGGGTTTGGTCTGATGATATTTTCTGGAGCGCGCTTGCGAGCCCCTCGGGATAACGCGTTAAAAGCGCGCCGGATGCATCCGCCAAAAACTCGCGCTTTCGGGAAATCGCAAGGTGCATGAGCGTCGCCGCAATAGGAGCTAAAATTGAAAGTGCGATGCCAATGACAAGAAGAATTGCGCCACCATTCCCCCTACCGCCCCTCATGCCACCGAAAAACATACTTCGCAAAAATATATCGGCGAGGATGGAAATAAACCCGACCAAAACCACAACAACGGTGCCCACCAAAATATCACGATTACCGATGTGCGATAACTCGTGAGCGATAACCCCCTGAAGCTCACTCCTGTCTAATTTCTCAAGAAGCCCTTCAGTTACGGCGACAACCGCGTTCTCGGGATTTCTCCCTGTCGCAAAAGCGTTTGGGGCCTTTTCGGGTACCAGATACACCCTCGGCATTGGAAGACCCGCCGTAATTGAAAGGTTTTCAACAATACGATAAAGCTCCGGGTTATTTTTTGCCGTTACCTGTTTCGCGCGCGTTAACGCTAAAACAATCTTGTCCGAACGCCAATAACTCAGAACACTCATAAAAACGCTGAAGCCGACGGCGAAATATAAAATTATCGGGCTTCCATAAATCTGCGAGAAAGCAAATCCGACTCCGATTACAACAATGAAAAAGGCGGAAAACAAAATCCACGTTTTTCGTATATTACTAGACTGATGGGTGTATAGGGATTTATTAGCCATATCTTTTAGTTTCTAGTGAATAGTTGCTAGTAACTAGTTGTCTCTTGATTGATAATGAATAGTGGTTAGACCTTTTTGCCAAGTTGACTGATGAGTTTGTTGGGCATACGCATAACCTCGTCCAGCAATTTCTCCAATGCATCACAGTCATCAACCGTAACAAACCTCAACCTTTTAGCTATCTCCAACTGTGTCTCTAGCTCTGCGCCAGAACCAAAAGCATTAAACAAGAAGTTGCGAAAGTCTTTGCGCGTTCCCCTGTTGCTTCCTTCTGAAATATTGGACGGGATAGAGACCGCAGCTCTTTTTATTTGAAAAGTCAGACCATACGCCTCCTCGTCAGGGAAATTCTTAGTCAAAGCGTAAACCACCTCAACTAAGTCCATAGATTTCTGCCAAACTACCAGCTCTTTATAAGAGTCGATTTTCATCCTAAAAACTAAAACCTAGAAACTAGAAACTAACCTTAACCACCTCCCGCTCTTCTTCCGAATCAACTTCAAAAAATTTCTCTTCCTTAAACTTCATGGCCCCAGCAATTAATTTCGTGGGGAGGGTTTGAATTTTAGTATTTAGGTCACGGACGGTCGTGTTATAAAACCTTCGAGATGCCTGGATTTTGTTTTCCGTATCGGCAAGCTCGCGTTGTAGATCTAAGAAATTTGCGTTGGCTTTTAAGTCTGGGTAGTTCTCCGCGACCGCGAACAGAGTTTTTAGGGTGCCCGAAAGTGTATTTTCGCTATCCGCGCGCTCAAGCGGGTCGCCGCCATCCATAGCCGCGGTGCGGGCATTTGTAACATTCTCGAGCACAGAGCGCTCGTGTTTCATGTAGCCCTTAACGGCTTCAACTAAGTTTGGGATAAGCTCATAACGGCGCTTCAACTGGACATCTATATCAGAGATTGCCTCGCGCGCGCGAAAACGCAAGCGAATGAGCTTGTTGTACGTGAAAACGAGCCAGAGCAAGAGCACTCCTATGACAATATAAATAATGATAAGTGAGTCCATATATTGGTTGATAGTTTTTAGTTGCTAGGTTTTAGTTTTTAACTCTCATAGATTATCACAATTTCTAGTCACTAGTCACTAGAAACTAGCCTCACATCCCCATCCCCGACATACCTCCTGGCATCCCTCCGCCCGGCATACTGTCTTTCTCTTCTGGAATATCAACGACTGCAACACCAAGTTTAAGATAGTTGCTAACAACGGAAAGTGCATTTGTAAACGCGGTTTTTGTTACTTTTAGGGGATCTACTATTCCAGCCTCTTTTAGATCAGTAGCCTTATTAGTAAACGCGTTAAACCCAAGCCATAAATTATTACCCCCCTCTTTCCCCTTATCAATATCTTTTATAGCCTTGTCATCGCCACCACTATTCTCAATAATCGCTTCTAGCGGAGCGCGTAGCGCCCTTTCCATGATTTTCCTTGCATCCCCTGTCGCCTCTTTATTAGTTGTTAATTCATTTTTGTAATCAATTCCATTGAATAGAAGGTTATACAAAGCAATCCCCCCACCAGGCACGATTCCCTCTTCCATTGCAGCTTTTGTAGCATGCACGGCGTCTTCAACGCGATCCTTTAACTCCTTCTGAGCAGATTCGGTCGGCGCGCCAACTTTAATAACCGCAACGCCCCCAGAAAGCTTTCCAAGACGCTCCTGTAATTTATCTTTATCAAAGTCGGACTCTATACGCTCTAACTGAGACTTGATTTGAGAAACACGTTTTTTTATTTCTGTATTATCCCCCTTGCCACCAATTATTGTTGTATCGTCTTTATTGGATATGACCTTGGTAGCTTGCCCGAGAGCAGAAAGCTCTATTTTCTCCAACTTCTTACCGGCTTCCTCAGAAATTAAGTCAGCGCCTGTTACTGTAGCGATATCTTGAAGTATTTCTTTGCGCCCGTCACCAAAGCCGGGTGCCTTTACAGCGAGCACATTAAATACGCCGCGAAGTTTGTTGACCACAAGCGTCGCAAGCGCTTCGCCATCAACATCATCAGCGATGATAACCATTTCTTTTTTCCCACCGCTCATTACTTTTTCTAAAAGTGGTAAAAGGTCATTTATGGATGAGATCTTCTGGTCTGTAACTAAAACATATGGGTCTTCAAGAACAGACTCCATCCTCTCTTGGTCCGTAATCATGTATGGAGAGATATAGCCACGGTCAAACTGCATACCCTCAACTACCTCGTATGAATTCCCTATAGTGTTTGAATCGTCAACCGTAACAACTCCGTCCTTTCCAACCTTCTCCATAACCTCAGCGATAAGTTTGCCAACCTCCGAGTCTTTTGAAGAAAGAGATGCAACTTCTTCAATTTTTTTGTTATCGTCAATATTCTCTTTTTGCTTTTCTAGTCCTTCAATTACAGCCTTACCAGCAAAATTTAAGTCCTCCACTAACTGGATGACATTCAATCCTTTTTGTTCAACAAGTTTTTCTCCCTCGTCAATCATCGCTTGAGCGAGAATAACGGATGTTGTTGTCCCGTCTCCTACAACATCACCAGTCTGACTTGCCGCCTGTTTTAAAAGCTGAGCTCCTAAGTTTTCAAATTTATCTTCAAGCTCAATTTCTTTAGCAACCGTAACACCATCAAAAGTAACGTGTGGAGCGCCGTATGGCTTTTCAAGAATTGCCGCGCGTCCCCTTGGACCTAATGTAATAGAAAGGGATCGGGCCATCTTATCCATCCCCTTTTTTATTGCCTCTCGTGCTTCTTTGTCAAATTTAATATCTTTCGCCATGATTTTTTAAGAATTAATTTTATTAATGATTAACTAAGATTATGAGCGCCTCGCCGAAGCCTTCGCAAAGGCAGGAGCCATAACTTCTATTTCTTTTGATTTTTACGACTCTATGACTGCAAGTATATCCTCTTCCCTGCCGACTAAGTAAGTTTTCCCATCAACCTCAATTTCGTCAGGACCGTATTTCTTGAAAAGAACCGTATCGCCAACCTTAACAGACATCGACACAAACCCTCCCCCTTCATCCCGTTTTCCGGGCCCAACAGCAACAACACTACCCTTCATTGGGCGCTCCTTGTCAGCTGTGTCAGGAATCACAATTCCCGACTCTGTAGTTTTTTCGTCTTCCATCTGCTCAATGAAGACATGATCAGAAAGTGGTTTTATATTTTTCATTGCTATACTTTTATAACTGAAGTGATATAGCTTGTCAATGACTAGGGCATCATATGTTCATTAAAACCTAACATAAAAAACATAATTTATTTTTCATCAACAACAACGGGTTTATCTAGCATCTCTATTTCAATATCAATCGGCTCTCCTATCAATCGGGTAACATCTTTGTCAATCTTTGCGAACTCCTTAGATGTCCTGTTGTAGGAATTTATAACGGTTCCTAAGTTATTGCCAAGCTTCTTGTGAAACTCTTCATATGCCTTCAGGTGGCGCGTCAAAAGGCCGACGTTTTTTAATACATCCTTTGTTGATTCCTGAATTTGATAATCCCTTATGCCTTGCCACATAGATTGCAAAGCTACATAAAATGTTGTGGGTGAGACAACATGAACCTTCTTGTCGTTTACGGCATATTGGATAAGATCCCTCGTATTTGACTTTATGGCGCCCACTTCGTTCTCAAGAAGATCGGTGTAAATGCCGTCAGCTGGGATAAACATAAATGCAAAATCCATAGTCCCCTCCTCGGGTCTTATATATTTCGCGGTTTCGTCAATCCTGTTTTTAATGTCCTGAATAAACACCTTTTCTAACCTCTCGCGTAAAACGGAGTCGGTCTCCTTTACGATGCGGTTGTAATTTTCTAAAGAAAACTTTGAATCTATCGGAAGAATCTTATCACCGATAAAAAGCGCGGCATCAACGATACCGCCATCTTTAAACCTGTACTGCATCTTATATTGCTTTGGAGTAAAAGCTCCCTTTAGTAAGACTTCAAGGGTGTACTCCCCGAACATTCCCCTCTGCTTCGGGTTTTTCAAAATATTCTGCAAACTCTCAAGCTGTTTTGCCGTGTCCATCACCTGTTTCTGTCCCTCGCCAACCTTGGTTAATTCACGAGTGATCTCTTTGATAAGCTTTTGCATCGTCTCCCCCTGCCCACCAAGCTTGGTATCCAATGTGCCCCGCATTTCCTTTAACTGATCCTGTATAAGGAGTGCTGATGTGTCGTCCTTTTCGGTTTTCACGCGCGTTAGCACAAGCCAAATAACTATCCCAATGCCAACTAAAATTAAAATATCTGGAAAGTTCATAATTTAATTATAACAGTCTCTCTCGCCAACAGCGAGAGCGCAGATTTACGCGGACGCAACGCAGACTTACGCAGAAAAATTTCCGCACTCTGTGTAAACCTGCAATTCATATTACAAATATTCTATCTAAATATTATCTGCAAATAGAGTTTTTAACAGGCATGGTATGTAGTAAGTAGCGGGTTAGCCGGTTAGTTAACACAGGTCCGACCTGTGTTTAACAGGTCGGACCTGTTAAAAACTCAACAGCTCAACTTAGCATCAAATTATCAAGCCATTACAATAAACCAAATATTTAGTATACTTAAGAAGACCTCAAGGGGTTCGATGGATATTTATATTAAAAATAATCACAAGGAGAGTAGGTTATAAATAAAATTGTATGAAGATAATAAAACCTCCCCTAAAACGATTTTTCATACGTAAAAAGGTGTGGGGGCAGAAGAGGTCAATAAAGACAGCAACCCTTGTGAAGCATGGGGGGAATCCAATAATTTCGCCGAAAGCTGGGAACGACTGGGATGCATGGCAGACTTTTAATCCGGGAGTCATTTTATTAGAAAACAAAGTTCATTTTCTATACCGAGCCATTGGAGAAGGCGGGATGTCTCGCCTTGGTTATGCGGCATCAGATGATGGCTTTTATATAAACGAGCGTCTTTCAGACCCAGCCTATGAGCATAGTGTAGAACAAGACTCTTTTGCCATTTTCTCTTATTTTTCCGGCGGAAGCTGGGGGGGTGCCGAAGACCCACGGATTGTAAGAGTCAATGATGAAGATACTCTATACATGACTTACACTGCTTGTGATAATGGATTGCGTGTGGGTCTTACTTCTATAAAAATTGACGATTTTCTAAATAAAAAGTGGAAGTGGAAATCGCCTCAATTGATTTCCGCGCCGAATGAGGTCCATAAAAACTGGGTTATTTTCCCAGAAAAGATAAACGGAAAGTACGCCATCTTGCACAGCATCACTCCAGAAATTCAAGTGACATATCTCGATAGCTTAGAGTTTTCCTCCGGTGAATATATCCAGAGCCTCTATAAAAACGTTCCGAGAAAAAACCATTGGGACGCATGGGTAAGAGGCGCGGGCGCTCCACCAATTAAAACAAAGCACGGTTGGCTTTTGTTTTATCAGGCAATGGAGGCGAATGATTTCAGTAAATATAAAGTCGGGGCGATGCTTTTGGATTTGAATGATCCAACTAAAGTTATCGCGCGCGCAAATAGGCCGGTTTTGGAACCCGAAGAATCATACGAAAATGAAGGCTTTAAGTCCGGGGTCGTTTATGCAACGGGAGCGGTGGTAAAAGACGGCTCACTTCTCGTGTATTACGGGAGTGCTGATAGCTATGTATCCGTCGCCTACGCTCCTTTTGAAAAATTTGTAGAAACATTAAAAAAGAGAGGCAAGCCGAAGCTCAAGCTCAGGCTCGTAAGAAAAAAACGGAAATGACAACTGTAGTCGGAGCATACAAAAAAATCTTTACACGCTCAAAATACAACCCAGTCCTTGCGCCTGATCCAAGCCATAGCTGGGAAGAGCTTAAGGTGTACAACCCGGGCGCTATTTTTCACAACGGCAAGTACCATCTCTTCTATCGCGCGATGGGATGCGGTCAGGATTGGTATTCCGCGCTTGGCTATGCAATATCGGAAGATGGAGAACATTTTGAACGCTTTTCCAAACCATTACTTGATCGTGACCCCGCTAATCCACTTGAGCTTCGCGGCCTTGAAGATCCGCGCGTTACGAAAATAAACGATATATTTTTTATGGCATATACCGCTTATGACGGTAAAGTGCCGCGACTTCATATTGCAACATCAAAAAACTTAAAGCATTGGGAGAGGCATCCTCCCGCTTTCGAAAACTTCCACTTTACCAAAATGGGTGGGGTGCGCGTTCATTGGGAAAATGGCCAGGCGGTGGAGGTGCCTATAAACTCTAATCATAACGAACTCACAAAGGCCGGCGGTATTTTTCCCGAAAGAATCAATAACAAATACTGGATGTTGTTTAATGAATACCGTATTTGGCTTGCAAATTCTGATGACGGAATCAGCTGGAACGCATTGCCGGGGCCATTCCTTAATCCGCGAAAAGAGACAAATCTCTTTGATAATGTCTTCGTGGAGATGGGCCCGCCGCCAATTAAAACAGAGAAAGGGTGGCTGGTTCTCTATCATGGTATTAATGATGCTATTCAATATCACCTCGGCATACTTCTACTTGACTTGAATGATCCAACTAAGATATTGTTTCGATCGAAAAAACCGGTTTTTGGTCCGCAAGAGAAATATGAGCTCTCCGGTATAGTGGATATTATTCCGGGAGCAATTAAGCTTTTAGAGCAAAATAAAGAGCAAGAATTAAAAACACTTCTAAAAAAAGCTATGGAAGGGGGCTTTATGCCGCAAGTAACATTTACTTCCGCCGCAGTTGTGGTAGATGGTATTGTTCGATTATATTATGGTGCAAGCGATCAATTTATTTGCACGGCGACTGCTCCGCTTGATAAGATTCTTTCAGAAGCGCTATAACAACATTAGGCATTAAGAATATAATAAAATTATATGCTAATTGAGCGATCAGATAAAAATCCCATACTAAAACCAAATAAAAATAACTCATGGGAAGCGAGGGCAGTATTTAACGGCTGTCCGATAAAAAAAGGAGAGACTACGCACCTTCTTTATCGCGCGCTTTCCTTACCACGCTATCATTCATTAACGCAAACAAAACTAATGGTTTCTAATATTGGCATTGCGGAAAGTACCGATGGGGTCCATTTTTCCAATAGAAAACGCTTTATTGTCCCAGAACACTCGTGGGAAAGATTTGGCTGTGAAGACCCGCGTGTGACAAAAATCGATGACAAATATTATATTTTCTATACCGCACTTTCTAATTGGCCACCAAACGCAGAGGGCATTAAAGTTGGCATGGCTATAAGCCACGACTTGGAAACGATAAAAGAAAAACACCTAATTACACCCTTTAATGCCAAGGCCATGTCACTTTTCCCAGAAAGGATAGGCGGTAAAATGTGGGCTATGCTAACTGTAAATACCGACAGGTCATCCGCGGAAATATGCCTTGCTTCATTTTCAAAAGAAGACGATCTCTGGTCAGGAGCATATTGGGAAAAATGGTATAAAGACTTTTCCACTACGGGTAAAGAAAAATATTCCTTACCACTTCAACGCACACCTCATGATTTTATTGAAGCCGGAGCCCCGCCAATAAAAACAAAAGAAGGTTGGCTTATGTTCTACTCCTATATAAAAAACTATTTTTCTCCAGAACGACTTTTTACTATTGAGGCAGTCTTGCTTGATCTTAAAAATCCCCTAAAAATAATTAGTAGAACCAAGTTCCCTCTTTTGACCCCGGAAACACACTACGAAACATTTGGTCTTATACCAAATGTTGTTTTCCCCTCGGGAGCAATCCTAGATAAAAATTCCGTTCATCTTTACTACGGCGCGGCTGATACTACCTGCTGTGTGGCACAGGTTGACCTTCCCGCTCTGCTTGAAAAAATGTTGAAAAAAGAAAAGCCGGTAATGTTAACCCGTGCGAAAAAGAATCCGATTATCACTCCTATAAAGGAAAACTCTTGGGAATCCAAGGCGACGTTTAACCCCGCTGCGATTTACCTAAACAACCCCTCGACGCGACTTCCCTCGGCGCTGCTCGGGACAAGCGAGGCAGGTAAAGTCCATATCTTATATCGCGCGATGTCCGAAGATAATACTTCCGTACTGGGATATGCAGTAAGTAAAAACGGCACTAAAATTGACTATCGCTCTTTTAAGCCCGCCTATGTCCCACGAGAATCTTTTGAAGAAAAACTCCAACCTGGAGGAAACTCTGGTTGTGAAGATCCGCGCCTTACTAAAATCGGCAATAAAATTTATATGTTCTATACCGCCTTTGATGGGAAAAACCCGCCTCGCGTGGCTCTAACTTGGATAAAAGAAGAAGATTTTTTGGCTCAAAAATGGAATTGGACAAAGCCAATTCTTATCTCACCCCCTGGTATTGATGATAAAGATGCTTGTATTTTCCCGGAAAAATTCAATGGAAAATATCTTATTATTCATCGCATTGGCGATGACATTGATTTTGCATTTTCTTCTACTCTGGATTTTACAGATAAGACATGGCTTGACGAACATCGTTGGATTGCCCCAAGGGCAGGGATGTGGGACAACAAAAAAGTTGGCATTGCCTCACCTCCAATTAAAACCAAAAAAGGATGGATCCTCTTTTATCATGGAGTTTCTAAAAAAGACAGCATCTATCGCGTAGGCGCACTCCTACTTGACCTAAATGACCCGACAAAAATTATCGCGCGCACCGACGAGCCACTTCTAGAACCGGAAACTAAATATGAAAAAGAGGGGCAAATACCTAATGTTGTTTTTCCATGTGGTGCAGTCATCATCAAAAATAAAATTTTTGTCTACTACGGCGGGGGCGACTCAGTTACGGGTGTTGCCACTATTAACGTAAACAAACTCCTCAGGTTTTTGGAATCGTGCAAGTGCTGATTAGTAAGTGCTCC
>CAZMCG010000019.1:0-12559 GCA_964565105.1 uncultured Candidatus Saccharibacteria bacterium | reverse complement strand
GCTTTTGGTAATGTGAAATTTGAGGGTGGCATTAAGACCGAGTTGCTCGTCGCAGAGGTATTTGTTGGTCAAATACCTATAAATGTTTTTCTCAAAAAAATGGACGCGACGAATTTACTAGATATTTACTATGTACAAATTTATAGTTTGCTAAAGGAGGAGTATCGCTATTTTAAAAACGATTACGAACTAAAATTATTCGAGACACTAATCCAGGCTAGATACAAGGAATATTACGCAGCTGTTAAAAACGAGGAAAATTATACTTTAGCTTTGGCAAAAAAAGTATCAAAGATATTGGCGGCAAAGGACGAGGGCTTGCTGGCGCATATGTTGGCTAGTCTATTCACCAATGAGATAGTTACAATAAGTGATTTTATTCGAGGAGTCGAGGAGAAATTCGAAGTAATACCACGCTAAATAGAAACCCATAGGAGTTCTTTGTTGTTGAATTAATTAAATAGCAAATCTTTTGTTTTTCCTACATACTAAGTTTATGACATCAGAAGAAGTTAGAAAAAAGTTTTTAAAGTTTTTTGAGGAGCGCGGGCACACGGCTGTTGAATCTTCTTCGCTTATTCCGGATGATCCGTCGGTACTCTTAACGACCGCGGGGGTTCAGCAGTTTGTGCCGTACTACACCGGAGACGCTGATTCCGATAAGGACTTTGGCTCAAAGAATACTGTTTCCATTCAAAAATCATTCCGAACCTCGGACATAAATGAAGTTGGCGATGAGACACACCTTACGTTTTTTGAAATGATGGGAAATTTCTCGTTTGGCTATAAGTCCGGTGAACCGCGTTCGCCTAAGGACGGATATTTCAAAGAGGAGGCTATAAAGTATGCATATGATTTCATAACCAAGGAGTTGGGGTTAACTATCTCTTATGTGTCGGTTTTTGAAGGATCTGATGCGGTTCCGAAAGATGAGGAGTCTACAAAAATCTGGAATTCGCTTGGCATCACCGATGTGCGCGAGGAGGGAATAGAAGATGTTTTTTGGGGGCCTACCGGAAATTCTGGTCCATGCGGACCTACAACAGAGATTTATTGCAGGAGCGTATCCGGCTTAGATGTGGAGGTCTGGAACATAGTTTTTAATCAATTTTTCTTTCCGGGATCTCGTGAGGAACTTTTATCCGGTGTTTCCGGAAAAGAGCTTGAACCACTTGGGAACCCCGGAGTGGATACCGGCATGGGCTTTGAGCGCCTGA
This sequence comes from uncultured Candidatus Saccharibacteria bacterium, assembly GCA_964565105.1. Classification (GTDB taxonomy): domain Bacteria; phylum Patescibacteriota; class Minisyncoccia; order UBA6257; family Colwellbacteraceae; genus CAZMCG01. The sequence goes on along the minus strand of CAZMCG010000019.1, from coordinate 11,342 downwards.
TGATAATTATTAACAAGAAAGACACCCTTTTTGAAACGGATTTATTGTCTCCGATTATAGAAAAAGTTGAGGAAATAGCTCCGCATTTAGACGAAAAAGCAAAAAGAATTTTCGCGGACCATATTCGCGCTAGCACCTTTATTATTGCCGACGGTCTGTTGCCTTCAAATAAAGAGGCTGGATATATTTTGCGCCGCCTCTTGCGCCGCGTGATTGCTTATCAGGTAAAAGAAGATGTACACCCTGACTTATTTGCGGCGGTCGTGCCCGTCGTTTCTGAAAAATTTAAAAAAGTTTATCCGGAAGTAAAAGACATAGACATGATTGTCGGGGTAATGGAGGAGGAAAAGAAAAAGTTCCACACTGCTTTGGCAAAGGGGTTAAAAGAACTGTCTCGATATAAGACTTTAACCGCTGGGGACGCCTTTGGGCTTTATGAGAGCTACGGGCTTCCACTTGAGCTTATTATGGAATTTGCGTCGCCTGATGTTATAAAGGGGCTCAAGAAAGAGGATTTTGACGCGGAGTTTAAAAAACATCAGGAAGTCTCGCGCGCCGGACTTGAGAAAAAATTTGGCGGTCATGGGTTAATTCTTGATACTGGTGAACTTAAGGCAGGAAGTGAAGATGAGTTAAAAAAAGTTACGCGCCTACACACTGCAACTCACTTGATGCAGGCTGCGTTGCGTGAAGTTCTCGGGGATCAGGTACACCAGAGGGGGTCTGACATAACCGCGGAAAGGACGAGGTTTGATTTCACGTTTCCCCGAAAAGTGACGAGGGAAGAACTTGATAAAGTGGAAGAGTCGGTAAACAAAGCGGTGAAAAACGACCTTCCAGTTGAGTTTGTAGAGATGCCACTAGAGGAGGCGAAAGATTCGGGAGCTCTCTATGTAGAAGGTGCAAAATATCCGGCGGTTGTAAAAGTTTATTACGCTGGCCGGTCTTTAGAAAAGGCGTTTTCAAAGGAGATTTGCGGAGGCCCGCATGTTATAAGTACCGGCGAAGTGGGGAAGTTTACCATAGGGAAAGAAAAAGCGGTCTCGGCTGGGGTTAGACGCGTTAGGGCTGATGTGGGTTAGTGTAGGTAAGTTTTCTCCACGCCTTAGCGCTTTGTGGCATCAATGTATGTTAGAATTGACACAAGGTAAGTTATATATCAATGGAGAACATTATTGATTTAGATTCCGGGTCGGCTGTTACCCTCTTTTCATCAGTAGAAATCGTGCGTGAGAATCCGCACGAGGAGTTGGGTATGGTTGACCTGGAGAATCATGTTTCTCAGGCGATTTGGCAGATGCTTGATGGCTCGCGAGCCCAGGCGGCCGAGCGCCTCGGCATCAACGAAGTTGACCTACTTTTAACGGATGCGCGCGTGATGGGGGTGAAAATTGACGGGCACAAGGTTATAAATCCACACGGTTTTACGGGTAAAAAACTTGAGGTTTTCCTTATGCTTACAATGGTCCGCCGCGACAGGTTTGTCGAATCCGCGTATTTACTCGAAGGTGGTAGTGTCCGGGCGTATCTTGTGGGTAGGGGAATCAAGGAAGATGAGGCGGTCTACATTGAGATAACCACATATGGCACAACGATATATTCAGTGAGTAGGTCTGGTGTCTCTTATGTAGGTGGCTTTGACTGGAAGATTGACGCTGTGATTCAGGCTTTAGGAAAAAAATTTCATATAATGGACTCCGCCACAATGGGTGTGTACAAAAGATATGTAGGCGGTGGTGTCTCGCGACATGTTAAGAGGAAAATTGATATTATTTTTTATGATATATTCAATGATTTCATAAACGGCGTGATTATGAGCTTGAAAAATACTGGTCGTCTTAAAAACATACCGCCCGTTTACCTGCGAAGTTTTATTCCAATTCCTGAGGGAGTACATCGCAAGAGGTTTGAGTTTGGCGGTAAAACGGTTAAACTGTTTTTAGCAGATGAGTCGCTGGAGTTGCGGGACTTTACAGAAGAAGAGGTGCATAAGGTGTACGGAGAGTTAAACGAACTTGCGAAGAGGAGGATCAAGTGGCTTATGCCGACAATGTAGGTGTAATTTAATAGATGTTTAGTGTATATTATGTGTAGCTTTGCTTAACTGATTATAATGTTAAAAGTGAAAAATATATTAAAGTCGTATAAACGTGGGGCTCGTGCGAGATTTATAGAGTTTCTGTTTTTTGGTGAGAAAAATTCACGTAGGTAAATCTGACTCTGCCGCTGCGGTTATCGGAAAAGTTATAAAATCTCCAGATAAGGAGGTTATAGTTTATATCCCAAGAGCATCTAAGTTTTCAAAATCTCGTAGTAACTTTTTACTTCTCAAAAGAGAGGCGCGGGCTGCAAAAAAAGAGGTCATTATTGAGTCCGTTGATGATGATGTACTTGAGCTTTCTGCTAGTTCCGGGATAAGGGCAATCAATCCTTTTCGTGGTAAAAGGCAACGCTCGGTTTCTGACATTGTAAGTGTGCGCGAGGCTGGGGAGAAAAATTTAAAAGAAGAAAAAGTTGACAATGAGGGAGTTGATACTACAGAAGAGGCGCAAGGTGTATATAGCGCGCTAAGAGATAAGCCAAAGAGGATAAGGCGCAAGAAAAGAGATAGGAAAATCAAAATAAAAGGACTCAGGGCGCGAAAAGCATTTTCAGTTGGGAAGGGAGTAGGGGAGGGGCGTATTGATGAAGGGGAAGCTCCGGTTGATATCAAGGTGGAAAGCGGGGGCGTATCTTATGGGGTAAGGCGTTTCTTGGTTGCTGTTAGTATAACGGTAGCTTTAACCGTTGCGCTTACATTTATACTTTTAGTCCTTCCTCGCGTTGCAATCGTGCTTGATTTTGAAAAAACTAACTGGGATTTTATTGGGTCGCTTACTGTGCTAACGGACATTAATAAGAGTGCTTTTTCAGGAGATAAAATTAATCTGCGCGGAACTTCTTTTATAAAAGAGAAAAATCTCACCAAAATATACAATGCAAGCGGTGAAGAGTTTGTGGAGAGGCCGGCGAGAGGAATAATTGTTGTTTATAATGCATATAGTTCCGAAAGACAGGTGCTTGTTGCAACAACAAGATTTGTGACACCGGACGGTAAGATTTATAGGACTGATAATGATATTATTGTCCCTGGAGCGAAGATAGAGGAGGGCAAAATTCTTCCGTCGAGCATTCGTGTTTCGGTTACATCAGACAAGGTGGGTGAGGATTTTAATATTGGGCCTATTCAAAGGTTTCGCATCCCAGGTTTTCAGGGATCGCCTAAATATGATGGTTTTTATGGTGTGTCTACGCTTCCTATGAAGGGGGGCTTTGTTGGTAAGCGCAGAGTTGCAACAGATGAGGATATAAGGAAGGCAAAAGAGGATATTATAAAAACACTAGAAAGCGCAACGCGCTCCGAGCTACATCTTAGTTTGCCGGATAATATTATTGTTCTTGACGGTGCCTATAGGTTTAATGTTACTGATAATATTGTTGACGAGGGAGCAAGTGATTCAAAAACATTTAGTGTTACGGTTCATGGTCATGGGAGTGTTGTTGGATTTAAAGAGGACGAGCTTATAGACGTTGTCCGAGAGCGTGCAGAGAAGGTTGCTGGCACCTCACTTGCGGTTCGCGATTTTACTGTCGAGTATGGTGAGCCTAGGTTTAATGAGTTAGGTGATAGCATGAGTGTTGCGGTTGATATAGAGTCAACTTGGACACAGCCGTTTGATGAACTTGAGTTTAGGTCAGGCGTTGTGGGACTTGATGAGCCTGAGTTGAGGGCATTTATTTTTTCGGTTGATGGAATTATATCTGGAGAGGCGCGATTTTGGCCATTTTGGGTTAACAAAGTTCCTGCAAAAAAAGATCGTGTTATTGTTGACGTACAATAAGTGGTGTGATATTATCCACTGGCACACAATAGATGACTACTGAAGGTATTGTATTAGAGTCTCTACCTGGGACAACGTTCAAGGTAAGGATTGATGATGATAGAGAGATTCTGGCTTATTTGTCGGGGAAAATGCGTGTTCGTCGAATACGGATTACTCCAGGTGATCGTGTGCGCCTTGAGTTGGCTGATCTCAATTCAGATCGGGGAAGAATTGTTTGGCGTCTGTAAATGCGATCCCAAACTACAAATACATCCGAATCTACAAATTATATGTCACGCGTAGATATATGAATAGCAATTTGGGGCATTCGGATAGACTTGTAGCCTTGATTGAGTATTGGATGAATCCCGACAACTCATGCAGGAATATATTCTAAGAAATAGAGATAACTCAAGGGAAAATGATATTCAAACAAGAAAGGTCAAAAAAAATAGATAAGGACAGTTGTCGGCGAAGTCTTTATCAGATGTGGGGATGAAGGTAAGATCATCAGTTAAAAAAATTTGCAAAGACTGTCAAGTTGTCCGTCGCAAGGGGCGGGTTTATATAATTTGTAAGAGTAATCCAAAGCATAAACAGAGACAAGGCTAAGAATGAATTTCTAATGCCAAATTTTGAATTTTGAAAATAAACTATTAGAAATTAAATCGAAACTAGAAAATAGAAATGCGAAATTAATTATGAGATTAGTTGGTGTAAATATTCCAGATGATAAGCAGATTAAAACTTCGCTTACTTATGTTTATGGTGTTGGCAATGTTTCTGCGGAGAAAATTTTAAAAGAGGTAAAAATTGATTTAACAAAACGCACAAAAGACTTAACGCAAGATGAAGTTGCGAAGATTAAAGATGCCATTGAGGCTGGAGTAAGAGTTGAGGGGGAACTCAGGCAGTCAATTCGTCAAGATATAAATAGATTAAAAATAATAAAAAGCTATCGTGGAACACGTCACGCAAAGGGCTTGCCAGTGCGTGGGCAATCTACCAAGCGTAATATGCGTACACGCAAAGGAAAGCGCATGACTGCTGGTTCGGGACGAAGAAAGCTTACATTGAAGTAAATGACTATGCGATACAAAATTATCCCGATCTTATCGAGGATTCTCGACAAAGTCGGAACAAATACATCCGAATACCCCGAAGATAGTTCTACAAACTATAAACTAAAAACTATCAACTAAACTGGAACATGGGTAAGAAGCGAATAGCAGAAAAAGGAAGTGGGGCTGCCGATAAGAAAAAGGCAGGAGCTTTGGCCGCCTCAGCAAAAAGTAAAAAAAAGACCATAAAAAAGATAGACGTGGGCAGGATTTATGTTAAGTTATCGTATAACAACACTATGATTACGGTCACTGATGAGGGTGGAAATACAGTTGCATGGGTATCAGCAGGAGCGCTTGGTTTTGCTGGCCCTAAAAAAGCGACTCCCTTTGCGGCCTCAAGGGTAATATCAGCGATTGTTGAAAAACTTGCAAAAACGGGCCCTCACACGGTAGATGTCTATGTTTCCGGCATTGGTCCAGGTAGGGACTCTGCGGTAAGATCACTTGCTGCGGGTGGATTTGATATTATGTCCATAAGAGACGTGACACCTATTCCGCATAACGGTCCGCGCGCTAAAAAACCTCGCAGAAATTAAATAAGTCCAGCATTTACTTTGTAAAAGACGAAATAAAGATAAAATGAAAGATAAAATATCATCACAATTTTTATATACTAAACACAACCCCAAGGGTAAGTATTGGGTTGCCCAAACATCATTATTAATGTACGTTTGTTCTCGTAAGCAAGATTGATATGCCACGAGTTTTAGAGAAAAAAGAGCGGAGTCTGGGTATCCAGCTTTCAATAAGAGGGGATAGAGCGGAGTCTCCGAAGCGTGCGGTTATTCGCAAGCCTTACAGGCCTGGTCAGCATGGGAAAAATTTTCGAAGGAGATCTAGTGAATTTGGGAAACAACTTCAAGAAAAGCAGAAAATTAAGTTTTCCTACGGCGTAACTGATAGACAGTTAAAAAAGATTTTTAAAGATGCTGCTAAGAACACCGATTCTGCGATTGCGTTTATTACGACTTCAGTAGAGTCTCGGTTGGACAACGTTGTTATGCGCCTTGGTCTTGTGCAAAGTCGTTCAATCGCAAGGCAAGCTGTCTTGCATGGATATTTTCTTGTAAATGGAAGGCAAGTTAAAACCTCATCTTACGCTGTTAGTATTGGGGATGTAGTCAGCATCAAGCCTTCTTCTTCCGGCCACCAGATATTCCAGAACCTAAAAGAGCGACTTAAAAATTATGAAGTTCCTGTGTGGCTATCCTTAAATAAAGAAACACTTGAGGGAAGGGTGGAATCTGCGCCAAAGGATGTGGATTTTCCCTTTGATATAAGTTTAATCGTCGACTATTATTCTAAGAGATAAATAATTATGGAATACGCATATTTGAGTGACTCTGTACAAATAAAGAAGATTAGTGAAAACGAAACAGTTGGTGTGTTTGAGATTCTCGGGCTTTATCGTGGCTACGGTCTTACTATTGGTAACGCTTTGCGTCGCGTTCTTCTCTCTTCTCTGCCGGGGTCTGCAATTACACGCTTTAAGATACAAGGCGTGGGTCATGAATTTACGACTATCCCTGGCGTTGTTGAGGATGTTATTGAGATTGGGCTTAACTTGAAGAAAGTAAACTTTAAATTTTTCGCAGATGAGCCGCAGATTTTAACTTTGAAGGTTAAGGGAGATACGAATGTAACCGCGGGAGATATTAAAGGTAACGCACAAGTTGAAGTTCAGAACAAAGACCAGCACATCGCAAGCTTAACAACAAAAAGCGCTCAGATTGATATGGAGATAACAGTTGAAAAAGGACTCGGCTACGGCCCGGTTGATATTCGCAAGGATGATCGTTTACCAATTGGCACTGTAGCAATTGACGCAGTTTTCTCGCCGGTACAAGGTGTAAACTTTCGTATTGAGAATATGCGCGTTGGAGAGAGGGCAGACTATGACAAGATTCGAATAGAGGTTGAGACAGATGGGACGCTTTCTCCTTCGAATGCAGTGCATAAAGCAGTGAATGTATTGATTGATCATTTTGGGAAAATAGGTGAAATTGATGTTGTTGAGACAAAAGAATCCAAGCTAAAGGTTACAGCAGAGAAAACAATCGCCAAGAAATCAGCAGTTGCGAAAAAACCCCCGAAAAGTGCAAGCACCTCGGGGCAAGCGGCCGCAAAAAAGAAATAAGTGACTATGCGATCCCAAACTACAAATACATCCGAATCTACAAAGGTCAGCAAAAACACCTTGGTGTCGAGTATTCGGGGCATTCGGATACATTCGTAGCTTGGGATCGGTAATTGATTGGCACATGATACACGGAAAAAAGGGTAGAAAATTTGGCAGGATTCGCGGGAGGCGGAAAAGCTTTTTAAAGATACTAGTCCATAACTTGGTTATGGAAGGAAGTATCCAGACGACAGAAGCTCGCGCAAAGGAAATTCGTCCGATGGTTGAAAAACTTATAACTGTTGCTAAAAAGAACAATTTGTCTGCTTTGCGCTTATTGATGCGTCGTCAACCAAAGGATTCTGCATATAAACTTTACAATGAACTCGGACCGCGTTATAAGGATAGAAATGGTGGATATGTGCGTATTAAAAAGTTATCCGAGAGAAGGAGGCGTGATGGTGCAAATCAGGTAATTATAGAATTTGTGTAAGTGAATATGCGATACAAAACTACAAATACATCGTTCGACGCCATAGGCCAAAGCCCATGGCTGTTCGAATCTACAAAGGTCAGCAAAAACACCCTGAGTATTGAGTATTCGAAGCATTCGGATATATTCGCAGCTTGGGATCGGTAATTTATTGACATGAAACAACACACTATTGATGTAAAAGATAAATCATTGGGGAGAGTCGCAAGTGAGATTGCCTTTTTACTGCAGGGTAAAAACACTCCTGAGTATGAGCCTAATAAGCGCGGAAATAATATAGTGTTTGTTAAAAATATTCACCTAGTTAGAATAACGGGCAAAAAAGCAGATCAAAAAATTTACTACCGACATAGCGGAAGACCTGGAAATTTAAAAAAGACGACTTATAAGATTGCATTTAAAAGAAACCCAGAGTGGGTAATGCGTAACGCGGTAAAAGGAATGCTCCCTAAAAATAAGCTACAAAAAGAGCGTTTAAAATTACTTAAATTTGAGGATCTGACTTCCAAGCAGGGCTCTTGATAAAAAAACTTAATTACAAATAATAATGACTAAAAAGAAAGAGGCCCTAATAGAGGATAAGGATAAGGATACAACGGAGATAAAAAAGACTACTAGGTCAGGCGCAAAAAAACCCGTAAATAAAGGTGAGTATTTTGAAGGTGTCGGTCGTAGGAAAACCGCAGTTGCTCGTGTCCGCTTTTATCCTGGCGCAAAGAGTGGAGAATTCGTTGTGAATAGTAAGGATTATAAGGAATATTTTCCAACTCTTCGTTTTCAGAAAAGTGCCATAGCGCCTCTTAAAAACGTTTCGGTTAAGGGTAGGGTTGAGGTAAAAGTTCGTGGCGGGGGAATGATGGCTCAATCTGAGGCTATTACACTAGGACTTGCCCGCGCACTTATAAAAAAAGACGCAGATTTTAAAAAAGAGTTTCGTATTATGGGGTATGTTACGCGTGATTCTAGGATGGTTGAACGTAAAAAATATGGCCTAAAGAAGGCAAGACGCGCTCCGCAGTGGAGGAAACGATAAACTAGTTGTTTACTTCTGGAACTAGAAATCCCGGCTCCAGCGGCTGGGATTTCTTCTCCTTCGGACCACTTGTCACCTACCTAGACCAAGCCGAGCAATCCTACGGAATGCCTCAGAGAGTAAATACTCGCCAACTCAAGCCATGCAGGAAGTTCCTGAATTAATTTAGGAGCACGGCATATTTGATACTTGCCCATTTTGCAGTTCTAATAAACGAAGGTGGAAATACTTATTAAATATTACGAGACTACCCGCTTCACGATATGTGCTTTGTGTTTACGCGCTCCACTCGCACTTAGTAATAAGGTGAGTTATTATAGTAGGAAGATATGAGCAAGAGACCATTTTTATCAATAGTTATTCCTGTATACAATGAGGCAAAACGCTTGCCCTTGATGTTGATTGACATAGATAAATACTTTTCCGAGTCTAAATATTCATATGAAATTATTGTTATTGATGATGGGTCTACTGATGAGACAAAAGAGTTTGTAGAAAAATTTAAAAGTCTAATTCCGCACTTGAAGGTTGTCAGTTACCCTGAAAATAGGGGTAAGGGGGCGGCGCTTAAAGTCGGGATAACAGAGGCGATAGGTGAATACAAGCTTTTCGTAGATACTGACAATTTTATATCACCAGACCAATTTGAAAATATAGTCCCATTTTTAAAAAATGGGTATGATGTGGTTATGTGTTCAATGGCGCGTGAGAAATTGAGGCTTGCGTTCAGTGAAAAAAGTTTAGGGCAAATATTTGAGGGGGCAGAAAACCTGATTATCAAAGCATTAGTTCTCCCGGGGATTTTGGATGTGCGGTGTGGATTCAAATATTTTAGTGAAAAGGCAATTGAAGAAATTTTTCCACTACAGAGAGTAAACCGCTGGGGGTTTGATGTAGAAATTTTAGCCCTTGCACAGAGGGCAGGATTAAAGATAAAGCAGATCCCAGTAGAGTGGGTTGGTGATAGAAACAGGCACGCGAATGCGAGTGTGTGTATACGAACTACCGCAAAAGCCCTTAAAATTCGCTGGTGGCTATGGAGGGGTCACTATAGTAGGGGATAATACAAGAAACCCATAGGTATTTCTTATTAGCCACACAGCTTGTTTTAAGGATTAGGGGTGCCTTAAGTAATGAGGTGGATTTATTGAATTAGTGCGAGCGCGACCGGATTCGAACCGGCGGTCTCCTCCGTGACAGGGAGGCGTGTTAACCAGGCTACACCACGCGCCCAAGAGAGTAACTAAATGATTATACAACGTATAAATCATTTCTTTCGAATGACAGGCGCGTAAACAACAGTGTTACGCACCCGAGTGTTAAGAGTATACTAATCCAAAGTGTTTTTGACAATGCGTTTATGCGCTACATCTACACCTTTGGGGGTGGATAATGACAATGCGCTGCTTCCACCCCTCTATGAACTCCTGAAGCGTCACACTGCGCTCAATATCATTTCTTAATTTAGAGGCTGGGTCGTTGTAGAATATTTTTCCATCTTCGTATCCGGTAATAACAATGAGGTGCCCGCCTTTTTCCTTTATAAGATCTTTGTGCACAGATGCTATTATCGGGTGTTCTTCCAGGTGCGGGATTATTCTGTTAAAAGCAATATCATAGTGTTCATCAGGCCACTCAAGGTTTTCTCCATCAAGGCCGTAGTTTTTCGCGATCCAGACAAGCTCTCTGTGCTTCCACCCTACGCCAGGAATATATCCGTCAATTTTCAGTCCCTCCTCGACTAATTCGTCGGCATTTTTAGGAGCTATGCCCTCTTTCTCTCCCCAATAGTCAAGTAGGGTTTTTAGACACAAAATACCACAGCTTTTCTCTTGCCACTCTTTTTCTTTAATGTCTAGATACTGAGAATATCTTGGAACCTTAAATTTCATTCGTTTTGTTGGAAATATTTATTATTCAATCTAGGGTGCCAGTATATCGCCTCTATTTTTCTAGCTGGCCTACTATTTTTTTCGCCGTAAGTGTAGTGGTGCTCAACGGGGGTACCAGCATCTCGTTCGCTACTGATCGCTTTATCATTACCAATATAAAAACCTATATGCTCATTTTCACTACCGTTTTTAAACATACTTTCCCAGTAGATTATGGAGCCTACTTTAGGCTTGTTAATTTTATACCAACCAGACTTTTCCATATCGTAAAGTAATCCGGATACGCCTACGTGTCTTTTTTCCAATAATCCAGACTCTACATTAAACCAAAGCAAAATACTTGAAACATGAAGGGCGCATGAAAACTGCCCCTTGTTCACAATATCTTTTTTTTCTCCGTCAACTTGCGCGAAAACTGTTTGAAAAAGATTAGAGCCTACGGATTTTTCAATGATATCTAAATATGTTTCAAGTTGTAGAATTTTTATATTCATAATGATTTTTGTTGCTAAATACACTGTGCGTTTATGCCCGCGTACAGTGTGGGGATAAAAATCTCACGCCTAACTTAAGTCATAAGTTGATGTATCTCTGGTACGAACTATTTTTAGTTTACTTGGATTTACCCAGTTACAAGTTACAGCGTGCCAGGTGGTGAGTGCAACACATTTACACACCTGTTTTTGTGCCGACAGGAGGAATCGAACCTCCGACCTTAGGTTTATGAATCCTACGCTCTAACCAACTGAGCTATGCCGGCATAAAAGCAGGTATGTACCAGAAAAGTATAAGCAAATAATACTATAATTTCAACAGAG
>CAZMCG010000018.1:4867-12805 GCA_964565105.1 uncultured Candidatus Saccharibacteria bacterium | reverse complement strand
AAAGAGAGAACAACATATTCCCACCCCAAGGATACTTTGGACCTATTACCAGAGAACATATTGGAAGATAGAGACTCGTTGACAATAGCAAGAGACCCCCTCTTGCCACTGTCAAAAGAAATAACAGTCGCGTTGCTTTACGGAAAGTACAAAGCTTATTACATAGGGTTACCCTTGGTATATTTGGTGTAAGGTGTGGGATTTGCGCTTACCGCGTTAGTATTATTTTTAAGGGAGACAAGGTAATACTCGCATTCCCTCTCCGGAACCAAAATGGGACTAACTCGTTTGGTCCGTATAATAATCATTTAGTTTTTGACAGACTTGACATCTGCGTCTGTCTATATTAATACTTTGCATCAGTTTACGGTTTGTTCTTTGACAGATATCACAAAACGAAAGGAATGAATGAATGGATACGCAACCTAGAACAGATGAGGCGGTTACGCGGGTTGGCCTACTTGCAATGGGGAGGTACGGCCGATTTCTGAAGAGGTCTATTGAAGAGGCGCTTCGGGAAATAGGAGTTACGAATATTGAGTTAGTCCTTCCTCCGCCGATAACCAAAAATACCATCAATCGCGGCGCTCAACATATGGATGAGAACATATGCTTGCCGGCCAAGATTTTACTTGGCAGCATTTTTGAACTCCACGACAGAGGGCATAACATTGTGGTTGAGTGGGATAACTGCGGTGATTGTAGGCAGAAGACGTACGGCCTTGTTCACCAAAGTATTTTGCGTCAACTCGATATTGACGTAGAAATCTTGGTTGCTCAGCCGAGAAATGTGGTGAAGTGGCTTCTGGAAATTGTTCCGGATCTCTCAAGGCGCAAGCAAAGGCGACTTGTCCGCCGTGTGCTAAGAGATCTTTGGCGATTTGATATGCGGTTTATGGAGAAACAAGCACGTCCTGCGAACGATAAGCCCAAGATTGGTATTTGTGGAGAGATCTACACGGTTCTCGAACCAGCTTCCAATCTTGGCCTCCTCTCGAAGCTTGAGGAGCAAGGGGCTTATGTACACAACCCCATGCCCTTGAGCCAGTTTGTTTTCCATCAACTCCTTGAAGGAAAGCATAGATTGAAGTGGGCCGCGATATTTACGTATCTCGGAATGTTTAAGGAAGTCTGGAGTTGGTGTGTTAAGCGGATGACGCGGCCCGATGTTGATTACGCTCTTTTCCAGGAAGCCAAAAGAGTTACGGAGAAGTACTTTCCGGTACACTCGGTCGGCGGACACGGGAAAGAAAGCGTTACTTGGGCAATCTACTACGCCATGGCCGGCTTTGATGGGGTTGTGCATATCATGCCCTTCCCTTGCATGCCGGAAGCGACAGTCACGGCGCTTATCGATGAGGTATCGAAGGACTATGGGATTCCCGTCAATCACCTGGTCTTTGACCAGCAATTTGGAGAACAGAACTTGATCACCCGTGCCGAGGCAACGGTGAACTTGCTTCGTTTCAAGAAGAGTGGTCTTGAGTCAATCCTCGCGACCAGGCGTCCCGGTCTCTGGCTGGGGCTTGATGTTGGAAGTACTTCAGCAAAAGCGGTGCTTTTAGATGGCGAGACTCTCGAGATTGTTGATATTGAGTATCAGCTCGTGAATCGCAATCCGATCAAGGCAATCAAGAGAGTGATGGCCGCCATCCTTGAGAGGCATCCTGACGAAAGGATTGCCGGCGGCGCCACAACAGGCTCCGGACGTAGGCTTGCAAAGGCCTTACTTGACGCCCCACTTGCGGTTGACGAGATCAGCTGTCAGGTTATGGGGTGTATGTTGATTGACCCGTCTGTCCGTTCAATCATAGAGATTGGCGGACAGGATAGTAAGTTCGTCAGTTTGGATAAGTTCGGTGTTCCGGTCTGGTTCAACATGAACAGTATCTGTTCGGCGGGAACGGGCGCGTTTTTGTCTTCCGCCGCGCGGGAGTTTGATGTGCCCATTGAAATACTGGGAATCAAGGCGCAGTCAGCGGATTGCGCCGTTAGTATCACTGGAAGGTGTGGTGTGTTTGCTGAGTCGGACATTGTTTCAAAACAGCAGGCCGGCTACCCGGTGGACTCAATCTTGAAGGGCATGTGTATTGCGTTAGCTCAAAACTATTTGAGCAACGTCTGCAGGTCAAGGAAGCTTGAGACTCCTATTATGTTCACGGGAGCAGTCGCACTCAATGAGGGTGTGGTTGGCGCCTTTTCCGAGCTGATTGGTCAAAAGATCATAGTTCATCCGAATCAACGTGTTTCAGGCGCCTTTGGCGCCGCGTTTATGGCAATTGTCAGAGGTGCGGTTGGAGGATTTGAGAATTTGCACTCTGATACCGAATTTGGCTCTTACATATTTAATTGCCACGACTGCTCGAACGAATGTGAGGTTTCTCTCATTCATCGAGACGACTCTGTCGTTGATGCTCTGGGAAGCCGGTGCGGGAAGTACGCGAAGTTCGCCGGACGGGGTCTCGATGATGTAAGAGTAGAGATTGAGGCGAAAGTAAAGATCTGAATAAGTTAATTATCCATCTGGTGGGCTGCTTCGCGTGTGGCTCGCCCCGAGTTCAGTGGGCGGCGCATAGCGCCGCCCACTGAAAACCAAACTTGAGAAAGTTTGGTTTTCTTTTTTTATAACCCCCTAATGTGCTTAAAAGAGAAAACATAACGGTATGCGTGAAATTAGAATATTGACATTTTTCGGAAATTTTTGATAAAATAAATTTGAATCAGAGTTGTATAATTGCCTCCATGGCGAAATTGTAGAGTAATTTCTTGCTTCTGTGGCGTTCAGAGAAAAAACGAAGACGCGCCCTCATTTTTTCTCTTCACTTGCCGGGGTAGCTCAGTGGCAGAGCAATGCTTTCGTAAAGCATAGGCCGGGAGTTCGATTCTCCCCTCCGGCTCCGCAAATTTTTAGAATATCGGGATAAAGCATAGGCTAGGAGTTTTCCCTGTTTATCCAAAAGCGGAGCGATTGGACATAAACAGTCGTACCAGAGGTAGATCGACCTTCCACCAGAGGTGGACCACCTATGGTCGGTCGGTGGACAATCCGCCATAGCTTTAGCGGCGGCGGGCGATTCTCCCCTCCGGCGGAAATCCAGCAGGAAGCTCAGAAAAAAATTATGAAAGACATACAGAAAAAGTTGATGATTGGGTAGATCGGTACAAGATAGGTTATTGGAAGCCTATGGAGATAGTCGTACGCCTTACCGAAGAGGTTGGAGAGTTGGCGCGCGAAGTGAACCACTAGTTCGGGCCAAAGAAGAAAAAGGATAGCGAGGATACGAAAGAAATCGCTGATGAGATAGGGGACATTATTTTTACGCTTACATGTCTTGCAAATTCTCTTGACATTAGCTTAGACGAGGCGTTCGATCGCGTGATGGACAAGCTTAACAAAAGAGACGATAATAGGTTTGAAAAGAAGCAATAACCATTTGCATTATTTGGACAGCCATAGGCCAAAGCCTATGGCGTCGGACGATGTATTTGTTCCGATTTTGTCGAGGACCCTCGATAAGATCGGGATAGTTTTGGATCGCTTATGAATGAAACGAATAACAATAATTTGGGGGAGCTGACTCGCCGCTTAGGCGAGCGTCTTTGACGTAGATAAGAAGCGTACACATCTAAAAGAACTCAACGCCCAGATTGGTGACCCTGATTTATGGAAGGACAATCGTTTGCGCGCGGAAGAAATTGTCAAAGAGGCTGGACTACTTCGTGAACTTTTAGAAGAGTTTGACGCGATTGATTCTAGGGGAAAGCTTTTAGTTTTTGAGAGAAAGGTACTCATGAGTGGTAAGTACGACAAGGGTTCTGCGGTAATTTCAACATTTGCCGGCGCTGGCGGAGATGATGCGGTTGATTGGTCTGTGATGCTCCTTGATATGTATAGGAAGCATGCATTGTCTAGGGGGTGGAAAGTAGTGCAGGTAGACGGTAATACTATTGAGATTGTGGGTAGATATGCATATGGTCTTCTCAAGAACGAGGCCGGTGTGCACCGACTTGTGAGAATCTCCCCATTTGACGCGAAGAAGCTTCGCCACACTTCTTTTGCGCTTGTGGAAGTTTTACCCGATTTACCGGGACTCGATGCTAAGCTAGAGATACCCGATAGAGATTTAAGGGTTGAATTTTCCCGCTCGTCGGGTCCCGGCGGGCAGAATGTAAACAAGGTTGAAACTGCGGTTCGCGTTGTACATATCCCAACAGGCACCTCCGCCTCATCCCAAGCTGAGCGTTCGCAGGCGCAAAACCGCGAGCGGGCGATGAAACTTTTAAAAACCAAACTCGTTAGATTAATGGAGGAGAACAAAGAGAAAGAGATTTCTTCTTTAAGAGCAAAGGCGGAGCCCAAGTGGGGGAGTCAAATTCGTTCATACGTCTTGCATCCGTATAAAATGGTTAAAGATCACCGCACGGGCGTTGAGGTTAGTAATGCAGACGGCGTATTAGGGGGTGGGCTTGATGAGTTTTTAGAAGCTGGACTGCAACTTTTATAGTAAACTATAGAAAAATTTATATAATTTGCGCATAATGCGTATGACAATGTGCAAAAATTATATTAAGATTGATGGGCATGAATTTGTGCATACACAGAGATGAAAAAAGTATAGTGGGGTGAATGGTCTTTTTTCGCAACTGATTTGTTCCATTGTGTGAATAGGGGTAGTAAATGTAATGATAAGCTTTCAGGGAATTACAAAAGAATATGGCAAGGGTAACCCAGCGTTAATAGACGTGAGTTTTAAAATTGACCCAAAGGAGTTTGTTTCAATTGTGGGTCGTTCAGGTGCGGGTAAGTCAACAATTGTACGTCTTTTAGTAGGAGAGGAAAAACCCACTAAGGGGCGCGTTATTCTTGGTCACTATGATATAGGTAGGCTTGATTCTAAGGATCTCCCCCAGCTTCGCCGTCACATAGGCGTTGTGTTTCAGGACTTCCGTCTGTTATCCACAAAGAGCGCATATGAAAACATTGCTTTTGCTCTTGAGGTTGCCGGTAAGCCACAAAGTGAAATTGACGACCTTGTGCAAGAAACTCTTGATTTGGTTGGGCTGGGTGATAAAGGGGATAATTTTCCCAAAGAGCTTTCTGGTGGAGAAAAACAACGGGTAGCAATAGCTCGCGCGATGGTTAATCGCCCCGATATCGTGGTTGCCGATGAGCCTACTGGAAATCTTGACCCATTTAATTCCCTTGAGATTATAAATCTTTTAGCACAGATTAATGAATTGGGGACCACAGTACTTTTAGCTACACACGATAAGGATGTCGTAAATCAGATAAATAAACGGGTTATACTATTAGAAAATGGGAGGCTTGTTCGTGACGATAAAAAGGGCAAGTATTTACTGTCATAACCCTCTTCACTGACCTACACTCGATATACTAAACACTAGATATTTATACACACTTTATGGCAACTACAATTTACAGACTTATAAAGTATGGTTTTCAGACATTTTGGAGGCAACGACTCCTCTCTGTTACCACTATGGCTGTGATATTACTTGCGCTTTTAGTATCTCAAGGATTGATAATAGGGGGTGTTGTTGGTGGCTCTGCGCTAGATTCAATTCAGGATAAAATTGACATAAGTATTTATTTTGAGGTTGATACTCCAGAAGATGAGGTGCTACGGATAAAAAGTGCACTTGAAGACTTAGAGGAGGTAAGGGGGGTTGAATATATATCCAGAGATCGCGCTCTTGATATATTCCGCGAGAGGCACAAAGACGATGAAACAATTATCAGATCACTAGATGAGCTAGAAGAAAACCCTCTTTCTGCATCTTTAAACATAATGGCACATGACCCAGAGGAGTTTTCAATAATAGCTGCGTATTTGGAAAATGTTGTTCCTGAAGAGATTGTTGAAACTATTACATACAACCAAAATCAGGCTGTGATTGATAGGCTCGGAGCAATTCTTCGTGTTTCGCGCCAAGTAGGCGCTCTTACAGCAATGTTTTTAGCTGCTGTCGCGATTCTTGTTGCATTTAATACTATTTTACTTGGGATTTATTCTAACCGTGAGGAGATTGGGATTATGCGATTTGTTGGAGCTTCCAGTCTTTATATCCGTGGCCCATTTGTTGTGATGGGTATTATATACGGCACGATTACTGCTATTCTGAGTATGCTTTTTACAATCCCTGTTATATATCTTTCATCTCCATATGTTAAACTTTTTGTCCCAGAGATGAATCTATTGGAATACTTTACCAACAACTTCTTTATGTTGTTTTTATACCAACTTATTCTTGGTATCGGTATCGGAGTTATCTCAAGTTTTATAGCAATTCGCAGATATATGCGTGCATAAATGGAGATTTGGCGCACATTCGTATAAGTTGAGTGTTTTATTTAAGAGCCTATGCTGTAGTGGGGTAGTTGTGGATAAAATAAAAAACACCCCTATAGATGTAAGGGTGTTGTGTGTTAAAATATATTATATCCAGTGATGACAAAGACAAAACAGCACTCAGATAAAAAGGGAATTCAAAAGTTAATGCTTCGCGCTCCGAAAATTCGCGCTCCGAAAATTAATGTTCGTCAGGTGGTGCGTTCCGGCCAAAAACCAGAAATTATAATTGGTATCCCCACATTAAATGAGGCAGAGACGATATCACATTTAATAAAGACCTTAGACAACGGTGTACAAAAATATTTTAATGATAAGCGTGTTTTGATTATCAACGCTGATGCCAATTCTCCCGACGGCACTCGTAAAGCTTTTTTGAGTACTAAAACAAAGACTAGTAAAAAATATATTGAAGTTCCAAAGGGAAAAGGAAACGGGTTAAAGGTTGTTTTTGAATATTTCTTGAGTAAAGAGACGGCGAAAGCGCTAGTGCTTGTTGATGGGGATATTGTAAGCGCAACGCCACGCTGGGTTCGTAATCTCGCGACCCCCATCTTAAAGGGATTTGATCATGTTTTCCCGATTTTTAATCGCCATGAACTTGATGCGTCTATTACTAATCATGTTGTATATCCGGTAATGCGTGGGATTTTGGGCATTGATATTCGTCAACCTTTAGCGGGCGAAGTCGGACTTTCACGCAAAGCAGTTGACCGCATATACAACCGTGATTGGCCCGCCAGAGCAGACAAGTATGGCGTGGATACATTTATGACTTTTTCAAGTGTATTAGCAGAGCTTCGCATTGCCGAAACTTATTTGGGAGTCGTTGACCACAGGCCGGGGGCTTCACACCTTTATAATGTTTTTGAAGATGTCGTCACATCACTTTTTGAGCTCCTCGACGAGAGTAGAGGATTTTGGAGTGGTCGCCTCCGTGTTCGTAAGCCCCCACTTTTCTTTAAGGATAGTAGGACTACAAAATACCCCTCTGTAAAGGTTGATTATCAGCACATTGTTGATGTTGCGCGCGACGACTATATTAAAACAAAGAAGTTAATAAAAGATATTGTAGGTGACGCGCTTTTCATAAAAATAGAGAAAACCTTTAAAAAGGGTGAGGGGCTTTATATAAACACAGAAGATTGGGTAAAAATTATGTTTGCATTTACTAAGGCTCATAGCGTAAGGCCTCTTTTGCGAGCAAAGGCGCTTCGCCCTCTTTATTACGCGCGGTTTTTGAGCTTTAATAAGGATTATTCGGGGCTTGGGTACGGGGCTGCAGAAAAGGGAGTAATAGAGCAAGCGCATACTCTTTATGATAATAGAAATAAGTTCTTGGTTGGGAAGAATAGGTTCTAATGGATAATCTTTTTATTCCAATTCTTTTGGGCATGGACAGGGGGTGGCGCGATTTTATTATAAAGGTTGGGTAATTTATAATTATAATAACCGAATATAAAGAGTACGCTTGGTATTATGGAAGAAATAACAAAAGAAGAGCTTGCGGAGGTTATAGAAAGAGAGGCGGGTGAAGAAGCGTCGCGAAACCCAAAAGCGAGCGAGT
>CAZMCG010000018.1:2948-4767 GCA_964565105.1 uncultured Candidatus Saccharibacteria bacterium | reverse complement strand
CCCTTATCCACACCACAAAGCACAAAATCTGTTATACTTAAGGTAGTAAAAAGTCACAGAAAGACTTTAAAGGTCGTTTGAGCATACACTATTTATGGCATTACAAGTTTGGACAGAGGTATTAGCAACCTCTCTAGTAGATTTGTGGAGTGGGTTTATCACTCTTGTCCCGATGTTGGTAGGTGCGCTTTTGGTTTTTATCATTGGCCTTATTATCGCTGCGGGATTAGGAGCATTGATTGAACGGATTGTTGCTATGTTTAAGTTGAACTCCGTGTTATCTAAGGCGGGCGCTGAGCGTTACTTTAAGAGAGCTGGAGTTAACTTGAATGTGGAGCGGTTCTTTGGTCGTCTTACTTATTGGTTTATTGTTATCGCATTTTTCTTGGCGGCGGCTGACATTCTTCAGTTTGATGCGCTTGCTGGATTTTTGCGTTCAGTATTGCTTTACATCCCACAGGTCTTTGTCGCCGCGCTTATCATGTTAACGGCGGTGATTCTTGCTGGATTCTTAAGAAGTGTTGTAAGGGCATCTGTAAAAAGCTCTGGTCTCGGAAATGCAAATTTCTTAGGGACACTTACACATTGGGCAGTGATTGTTTTCGCCTTCTTGGCGGCACTTTCGCAATTAGGTATCGCGGTGGGAATTATTAACACGCTTGTTACTGGGTTAGTGGTAATGATTGCGTTAGCTGGTGGTATCGCGTTTGGTTTAGGTGGTAAAGATTATGCATCTCATCTATTGAGTCGTTTTCGCGAACAAGTAGAGGAGCGCTAAACATTTTGCTACAGCAAAACGGTGAAAAGTCGCCCGACGGGCGGCTTTTTATTTGGTATAATAAAAAGATAATGTTTCATAAACATATGAAAAAGAAAAACCTTATTATACCGAGGGTAACAATAGCGGGCTTTGTCTTATTTATTTTACTATGGTTACCCATACATGTGTTGGCAGGGATAAAGGTAGATTTACCAGCCGAGTTTGATAATAAAGAAGGGGTATTGTTGTGCAATGACATCGATGGAGACTGCGCACTTTACAGTAATAATTTCGATGCAAAAACCCTGCACGACAACGATAAGCTTAACTTTGTAGCTCTTAATGCTGAAGCAAGCATAGTCCTATACGAGCACGAACGCACTCAGGATGGCGGAGGGCTCTTTATTTCAATAAGCTACGATGGGAAGGATTCCTTTGGTTGTTCATATCGCAAACTAAAATATGGGGAACCCTCCATATCCGAAAACGAGAATGTAATGGGTATGTGTAGCGAAGTTCCGGGAGCAGTTTCTAAAATAGAGGCGGGGAATAGGGATATCTATGTGGTAGACCTAAAGAAGCTTTGCAGGGAGATAGATCATAATAATCACTGTCACAATTATTGGGATGACTCAGTCTCGGGTATTAAGGTAGCTAATTTTAAAGGGACACAAACTTCTCTAGGAGATGGTGTAGAGACTCCACCGGGGACTCCCGAGGGAGTTTCCCTAGGCTTGGCGGAAAAAGTAGATAACCTTTACAATCAGGCGCTTGGTATTGGCGCGCTTTTGGCTGTCGGTATCTTGGTGTACGCGGGGTTCTTATATATAGTCTCTGCTGGTAATCCATCAAAGATAGGTGACGCGAAAAAATGGATATGGGCGGCGCTTTCAGGACTATTCATACTTTTCGGGGCGTTCATAATTTTAAACTTCATAAATCCCGACTTAACAACCCTGGAGGATCCGTTTTTGGTTCAAGCTCCACATACAGAGGGTGATGACGCTCAAGTTTGGACGGGTGAGTTGTTTGATCCGGCGGATTGTCTACCCGCTCAGC
>CAZMCG010000018.1:0-2848 GCA_964565105.1 uncultured Candidatus Saccharibacteria bacterium | reverse complement strand
CGTTCTCCTTACAAACCAGCGTAAAATAGGGCTTTTAAAAATCATAGACTATAGAGGATGTAGGGTTTGGAGGCTTGATCGGAGGGACTGGAGGGATTTACCTGAAGGTCATCATCTTTGTACTGGCGGATGGAGGCACATACACACAGAGCTTACCGAAACGGGAGCTTTAAGTGATAATTGGAGCCTTTCGCCAGTAGACCCTTTTCCACCAAGGCGCCCCGGTGACCCCCATGTGCCTCAATAAACTGCTATAATAAATAGAGAGGTATAATAGACAGAGATGACAAAGCATAAAAAAATAATTTTGATAACAGCAATTACCCTTATGATAATTGCTTTATTGAGCGCCTTACTTTTACAACACAAAAGAGAGCAAGCGTTGATAGAGGAGCATGTGTTGGTAGAGGAAAAAATTGATATGGAACGATTAAGAGAGTTGGGAATTGATGAGGAGGTATTTAGGCGGGAGTTGATGGTAATAATGGAGCTTAACAAGATAAACCCCCTTTTTAAACATATTCCGCACATTAGTGATGGGTTTGATATTTATCGTTATAGTATAAATCCAGAAACGCGTATAAATACTTATCTTATTTACTTAAAGCCAAAATTGTCTCCTGGCGAGGAGGGGTATAGAGACGAAATAACTAGTTTAGTTGAGAGGGCGTCCGCGTGGATATCTTCAAAGGGGGTTGATTATCGTGATCTAAATATAGAATGGACCGTAGACGACCCTGAAATTGGCCCACATGAATAAAAAATATTTGTTAATTATTTTTGTCGGAATGTTGATTGTACCGCTTTTGGGCAGTTATGCAATCAATCAAGCTTCTGCGCAGGGCACATATACTTGTATATTTAGCACAGATGACGGATGTAGGGTTTCTGTCGATAATTGCGACGAGGGATATGTTGTAGCGGAATGTGTTGGAGACAGTGCAGGGTTATGTATAGCGAGTGCCGGTGACTGTGTTCTCGCCGAAGCTTTGGCGGGAGATGCCGACGCCGGAGATGAGGTCCCACTCGGCATCGCGGACAGAGTGTCAAATTTATATAACACGGCGTTGGGGATAGGCGCGCTTTTGGCGATTGGCATTATTGTTTACGGTGGGGTTCTCTATACGGCGTCAGCCGGCAACTCATCGCGAATAGACGACGCGAAAAAATGGATATGGGCGGCGCTTTCAGGATTGTTCATACTATTTGGGGCGTTCCTTATTTTAAATGTGATTAATCCCAATCTCACCACTCTGGAAGACCCGTTTTTAATCGCGCAAGAGGAGATTGAGGCGCCGCTTGGGGAATTCTCGTGGTTTGATATTGGTAAGCTCCCCGGAGGAGTAGTTGATTTGACTAAATTACCAAGGGCCTGCAGTGGTGTGGGAGCGGCTCTTTTGTGTGGTGATGATAATTCTTGTTGGACAGGAGAAGCATTGAGGGTAAATGTCACTGACACGGGAACGGCTGAAAATCCTACTTTTGGGAGCTTAGAGGGTAATGTGTCATATATGATAATTTCCGGCGACATCAATAAAGTAACTATGTATGAAAATCCAAATTATGGGGGTTTAGAAATAACGATAGACAACATAGACACCGCCCGTACAGCTGGTTGTACATATCAATTTAATGGGAAAGAGGGAGAGACCCATACTCGCTCTTGCGTCAGCGAAATAGTAAAAATAGTATCTGAAGGCGCGAACGTGTTGGGTTTTAGCCTTCATAGTATTTGTATAGATGATGATGATAATGATGGAAAGTGTTCTAATAACTGGGGAGACGATGTCTCCAGTATAAAAGTTACGGGTGGCCGTGCGGCGAGTTGCGCTCCTGACGACGATGGAGGCGATGTCGGGAATGGAGACAAGATAGTAGTAATATACAATGGAGATGAGGGAATAATAGGAGGAAGAGTAATAACAGAACCAGTGTTAGAAGGACTACTTGAGAGCGGGGGCGCTGAATTTGTATTTCACGATACACCCTTTTGGGGAGACGAAACGCATGGCGATTTTGCCTTATCTTCTGGGGAAGAATTACGTATGCTTTCGAGCGTGCAAATACAAAACAGGGGTATTTTGGACCTAAACGACGATATTAAAAGTATCCGTATCTATAAAAATACAATCGTCATATTATATAATCTTGATCGTTTTTTGACGGAGAGGACCTATGGTATTGGTATGGCTTTCAAAGAATATGGTGAGCGGATGCGTATTGAAACGGACAGAAATGGTCATATCATATCTTGCAGTAAGACAATTATAGAGGACAGGTTTGGGCGAACGACTTTGATTACAGAAGTTGATTGCCTTTCCCGAACTCAAAGCACAACCCCCATTAAAACAGGCTTTACAACTGTAACCCTTAACCGCGTATGCATAAGAGAGGATGACGTAGACGATAAGAGAAATTGTAACGAGCGTGTTAATAATTACTGGGACGAAATAGTAAGTAGCATAAGAGTTATAGATGCAGTTGATATAGGATGGGAATTATAAGTTATGCCCAGATTCGGCAACATAGTATCCAACTAGATTTATAGCGCAACCAACCACCATTAATTCAAGGTCGGACCTTGAATTAAACGTTTTCTGTAAGTAATCGACCAGGTTGCAACTTTTTATAATACTCACTCGGCGTTAAGTAATTGAACGCCTAATGTGACCTTTTCTCATTCCAGATATACTACGATTCTTTAAGTTTTCCGTGCCAGTCTAATGCCTTTATTCGGTGTCTTACTTTTTTACTTAGATTACCCACTAGATATGCTCAGTGGGCTATAGATGTCGCTCCTGATAGGACAGTGGTGTTGTATAGTCATATGGTGCGAGGAATATCTTCC
>CAZMCG010000017.1:0-14067 GCA_964565105.1 uncultured Candidatus Saccharibacteria bacterium | reverse complement strand
GTTTTAACAGGACTGACTTGTTAAAAAAACCTAGGGTAACCCTATGTGATATGGGGTTGCTATTTGTACGGGCATTAGCTATTATATTGAAATACAATCACACATAACGGCAGTTGTGGGACAGCCGATTCACTCGTGTGTCGGTTGTTTTTTATGCCACACTCGCAATTCTTTTATAACTTGCGATAATTGGCTAAAAATCATGAGCTATATAAGAGCTACAAAAATGAAGATGGGACAAATTTTTAAGGAAGACGAGGTAATTCCGATTACTTTAATTTCCTTAGAAAGTGACGCTAGTTTTGAGATTGGAGAAAAGATAAAGGTCCGCGGTACGGTAAAGGGCCGCGGTTTTCAGGGCGTAGTAAAGCGTCACGGATTTAAGGGGATGCCGAAAAGTCACGGTACAAAGGATACACATAGAAAGGGGGGTTCAATCGGAGCAACTGGCCCACAGCGCGTATTTCCGGGATTAAAAATGCCCGGTCGTATGGGAGGTAACAACATCACTGTCAAGAATCTTGAAGTTGTAGGATTTGATGCTGATCGCAATCTTTTGATGTTAAGGGGTGCGGTGCCTGGCAACAGGGGTGGCGCGTTAGAAATATATCCTATTGAAAATAAAGAACAGAAACAAGAATAACAAACGGAATAATCATTATCTCACCTTTTTGTTGCAAGAAGCTCTAGTTGTATGGTGGAATAATAAAGGTATTAGGTAACAAAACTATGAAAACTGATGTGTATGACAACAAGGCGAAGAAGGTGGGAACGGTGGAATTATCCGATCGTTTATTTGGGCGTTTATGGAACTCTGACTTGGTTCATCAGGCGCTACGCGCACAAACGGCAAACCGCAGGCAAAAACTTGCGCACACGAAGGATCGCAGTGAGGTTCGCGGTGGTGGGCGTAAGCCTTGGCAACAAAAGGGACTTGGGCGCGCTAGGCATGGTTCTATTCGATCACCTATTTGGAAGGGCGGTGGAGTAACCTTTGGTCCGACTAAAGAAAAAAACTTTACGAAGCGAATTAACAAAAAAATGCGACAAGGTGCAATTTTTACAGTGCTATCAAAGCGACTTGAAGAGGGTGAAATTAAAGTTGTTGATTCACTAGAGATTAGCACACCAAGAACTAAGGAATTAACAGATATTATTAAGAATTTTACAGATTCACAAAGCGTGCTTTTAGTTCCAAGTGTAAAAAATAAAAATTTGTATCAAGCAAGTCGCAATCTTAAAAATATAAAAAGCCTAGATTCGCGTTCTTTGAATGTCTATGATGCCTTGCGATTTAAGAGTATTTTAGTTGAAAAAGATGCGCTTGTAGAGATTGAAAAACATTATCATATTATTAAATAACCTTACAAACTTACAATGAATAGATTATTTATAAAAAAGCCGTGGATTAGTGAAAAGTCAACAGGTTTAAGCTCCGACAGAAAGTATGTATTTCTTGTGGATCCAAGGGCTAATAAAAACCAAGTAAGAGATTTAATTGGAGATATTTACAATGTTAATGTAAAAAAAGTTAACATTATTCGCGTTAGAAACAAGAGTAATAATTTTAAAAAGGCCATCGTAACATTGGCGGATGGTGAGTCAATTGATATTGTTCCTCAGTCATAAAATTAGTAAGCAGTAAGTAGGAATTATTATGAAACGTTATAAACCATATACACAATCCAGGCGCCACATGACATCCGTTGATTATAGCGGATTGAGTAAGGTAAAGCCGATGAAGTCGGCAACAAGGCCCATTAAAAAGACGGGTGGTCGTAATAATCGTGGGAGGATTACGGTGCGCCATCGTGGCGGGGGTGTTAAAAGGAGGTATCGTATCATTGATTTTAAACAGACTGACAAGCTTGACATATCAGGAAGGGTTGAAACTATTGAGTATGATCCGAACAGGAGCTCATTTATTATGAAGGTTGTTTTCAGCGATGGTGATAGGAGGTACATATTAGCTCCCGCAAAAGTTGAGGTTGGGCACAAGATTATAACATCAGAGAGCGCTCCCTTTACGATTGGTAATCGTATGAAGCTTCAAAATATTCCTGTAGGATATATAATTCATAATATTGAGTTACAGCCAGGAAAGGGGGGGCAAATTGTTCGTGGCGCCGGGTCGGGGGCGCAGATTTTGGCGCACGAGAGTGGATATACACATCTTAAACTCCCATCTAGCGAGGTGAGAAAGGTTTTATCACGCAACTTTGCGACACTTGGGCAAGTTTCTAATCCGGAGCACAATTTGGTTGTAATCGGGAAGGCGGGTAGAAAGCGTAAGATGGGAATTCGCCCAACAGTTCGTGGCTCAGCTATGAACGCAGTTGATCACCCATATGGAGGTGGTGAGGGCAAAACGCAGCGTGGAACTAGGCGACCTAAGGATAAGTGGAGTAATATCACAGGTGGCAGGAAAACAAGAAATAAAAAGAAGGCTTCAAGTAAGTTAATTGTGAAGCGAAGAAAGGTAAAGAGAGAGAAATAAATAATTATGAATATATTTATAAAATATCTTACTTGCTCAAATATCACTTACGGCGTACGCTTGTCTTTGCAAGTAAAATATATATTGATACATGGGTAGAAGTACAAAAAAAGGTCCATACGTAGATCCCAAGCTTATAAAGAAAGTGGGCAACCTTAAGTCGGGTGATAAAACGATTATCAAAACATGGTCGCGTGGTTCAGAAATTTCACCAGAGATGGTGGGGTTCACTTTTGGTGTTCACAATGGAAAAGACTTTATAGAGGTTATGGTTACGGAAGATATGGTCGGCCATCGATTAGGAGAATTTTCACCAACAAGGAAGTTTACAAAGCACGGAGGTAAAATACAAAGAGCGTTGGAGCAGAGCTCAAGGTAATATATAAAAATGACGAACACAGCAGTTGCAAAACTAAAAACGTTAAATATCTCACCACGAAAGGTGCGTTTGGTTGTAGATGTGATAAGGGG
Organism: uncultured Candidatus Saccharibacteria bacterium; assembly: GCA_964565105.1. Classification (GTDB taxonomy): domain Bacteria; phylum Patescibacteriota; class Minisyncoccia; order UBA6257; family Colwellbacteraceae; genus CAZMCG01. Next base: position 11,099 of record CAZMCG010000017.1, on the reverse strand, counting down.
GATGCATGTAGTAGGTGCGTTAGCTCAACTAGATGCGATGCCAAACAGAAGTGCTGGGCCCTTAAGTAAGCTTTTAAAATCTGCTATTGTGAATGCTACAGAAAAAAATATGGATAAAAATAAGCTTGTTATAAAATCAATGACTGTTGATCAGGGGCCTGTTTATAAGCGTATTCAACCACGTTCAAGAGGTAGGGCAACCCCTATTAGAAAGGCGACAAGCCACATTAATATAGAGCTTGTAGAGGATCCAAGTGTTGTGACCTTCGCATTTACATTACCTGAAAAGCAAAAGAAGGTGAAAAAAGAGAAAAAGTCAAAAAAAGCACAAGAAAAATCTAAGGTTGATATTGGCGAAGATAATAAGACGCGGAAAGGTTTTGCTGATAAGGTGTTTAGAAGAAAAGCAGTATAAAGTTATGGGAAGAAAGATAGACCCAATTTCATATAGACTCGGAGTAAACAAGGGATGGAATTCTCGTTGGATTCCGCAGGGTAGGCGATTTGGTAATTGGCTAAAAGACGATGTAAATGTCAGAGAGATTGTTATTGCAAGAGCGAAGCGTGCTGGTATCGCTTCGGTAAATATTGAGCGCACACATGATAAATATAATGTGTTTATAAGAGTAAGTCGCCCAGGCCTTGTTATAGGTCGCGGTGGAGAGGGGATAACGCTCCTTGAAAAGGAGGTTAAAGAAGTTCTTCCACCAGGCACTATTCTTAGCTTGACCGTAGAGGAGGTAAAGCGGACAGAAGTTTCAGCTCAAGTGCTAGCACAGCAGGTCGCTTGGGATTTAGAAAAGAGGATGCGACACAAAAGGGTAATTAAGAAATATCTTGATATTGCAGTGCAGAATAAAGAAGTAGAGGGTGCAAAAATAATGGTAGCTGGTAGGTTAAACGGCGCAGAGATTGCACGGACAGAGCACATTGAGTCGGGGAAGCTTCCACTTACGACACTAAGAGCAGATATTGATTATGGCAAAGCAACGGCTTTTACAAAGTACGGTACGGTTGGCGTGAAGGTCTGGCTTTATAAGGGTGAAATATTCGCTGATACTAAGGGTAAAAATGAAAAAAGAGGATCTTTGATCCCGACTTTAGTCGGGGATCGGGGTACAAAGAGATAATATCTATACTATTACAATGTTAATGCCCAAAAAGGTAAAACACAGAAAGTGGCACAAGGGTAGGTCACGCAAGCGCTTGGTTGAGACGCGTGGTACAAAGGTTTCGTATGGAAGTCATGGTATGCAGGCTTTGGGGCCCGCGTGGCTTAATTCTAGGCAAATTGAAGCCGGAAGGCGTGCTATTACACGATCACTAAAGCGTGAGGGTAAGGTTTGGATTCGTGTATTTCCCGATAAGCCGATTACAAGAAAGCCTGCCGAAACGGGTATGGGTAAAGGCAAGGGGTCAGTTGATCACTATGTGTTTCCTGTGCGTCCGGGAAGGGTTATTTTTGAAATTGGGGGCGTAACAGATGAAAGAGCGCGAGCTGCGCTTCGATCAGCGGGGCATAAAATGCCGTTCAAAACGAAAGTAATTGTTAAATAAAGATGGCGACTCCAAACTACAAATACATCCGAATCTATAAACGGATATCCAATCCAGCCAATGCTTATTCGGGGCATTCGGATATATTCGCAGTTTGGGATCGGTAATTAGTATGAAACAGACAGAAATAGAAAAATTAAGAGAGAAAAAAGTTGTGGAATTGCAAAAAGATTTATTTGAATCTCAAGATAAACTTCGTGTTCTTGGGTTTGACTTAGCAAGAGGAAAGGTTAAGAATAGCTCTGCGGTTCGTAATATGAAAAAAAGAATTGCAACGCTTTTTACGCTAATCAATGAAAAAGAGAATATAGGAGTAGTAGAAAAGGAATAATGACAGAAAAAACGAATAGAAGAAAATTAAAAGGTGTTGTAATCGGTGACAAGATGGACAAGACCGTTGTGGTTGAAATAACGCGTATGCGTAAGCATAAAAAGTATTTGAAGTATATTAAAGTCTCAAGTCGTTTTAAGGCGCACGATGAGAATAATGTGTTTAGTCAAGGCGATCAGGTAATTATAGAAGAAACGCGCCCTCTTTCTAGGGATAAAAGATGGAGAGTGGTTGGGAAGCAGGAATTAGGAGTAAGGACGGTAGGAGAACAGAATAAAAAGTAAGAACAATGAAATTGCAAGACAATAAAGAATTAGCTGAAGAATGGAGCGTTCTTATCTCCTGGCTCCTAATATCCTAATACTATGATTCAAGAACAAACTATACTAAAAGTAGCTGATAATAGTGGTGCAAAAGTCGTCAGGTGTTTTCGTATTCTCGGGGGCACTAGAAAGCGATATGCTCGTGTTGGAGATGTTATTGTCGCATCAGTGCGACAAGCTGAGCCTCGTAAGCAGATAAAAAAGAAGGATATTGTTCGCGCGGTTGTTGTTCGTACAAGGTCTTCAATTCGCAGAAAAGATGGAAGCTATGTTAGGTTTGATGAAAATGCGGTGGTTATTCTAGATCAAAAAAAGCTTCCTCAAGGAACCCGTATTTTTGGACCTATTCCAAGAGAGTTAAAAGAGAAGGGCTATGACAAGGTAGTTTCGTTGGCACAAGAAGTGGTTTAATTATCAAGCAGTTTATAATGAGAATAAAAAAAGGAGATAAAGTAGAGGTTTTGAAAGGCAAGGATCGTGGAAAGTCTGGTAAGGTTTTGCGAGTTATTCCAAAAGAATCCACACTAGTTGTTGATGGGCTAAATGTTCGTAAAAAAACTATAAGACCCAAGAAACAGGGTGAAAAGGGCCAGATTGTGGATCTGTCCTGGCCTATGAGGATTGATAATGTGATGTTGGTTTGTAGTTCGTGTGAAAAACCTACGCGTATTGGTAATCGTGAAGATAAAGGAGAGAAAATCAGATATTGTAAAAAATGCAAAGCAGTAAATTAGAAAAAATCGTCGTTTCAACGGGGCTAGGTAAACTGCGTCAGCGCCAGGGATTTGACGACAAACTACTTCCCGAGATAGAAAAGGGGATGTCTCTTATAACGGGGCAAAAAGCCTTGCGCTCTATCGCAAAAAAGTCAATTGCCTCCTTTAAATTAAGAGAGGGTGATCTTATTGGCCTTAAAGTTACGCTTCGTGGGAAAAGGATGGAATCTTTCTTGAGGCGTTTTGTGGGGGTTGCCTTGCCTAGGGTTCGTGATTTTCGTGGTATAAATCCTAGCCAAATTGATGGACAGGGCAATTTAACAATAGGCGTAAGAGAGCATATCGTTTTCCCGGAAATCAATTTGGATGAGGTAAGGGTTGATTTTGGGCTTGAGGTCACACTTGTGTCTAGTACCAGAGACAAAGAAGAAAGTTATAAATTATTTAAGTCGTTGGGGGTCCCACTTGCAAAAGAAAGTAAATGATTCTCCCAGCTCTTTTTGCGAAAGGGGTCCAGTAAGAAGGGCTTACCCCCTCCTATTCCAGTAAATAAAAGATAGAAACATGAAACAAAGAAAAAGAGAACATACAGCACTAAACTATATTTTCACGGACAAAGAGAGTGGGGCACTCAGTCTTATAGTTGCTTAAATGTTGCTATTAGCATACACTTGTTTTCGCAAGTAAGATTGGCACAATGGCAAAGAAATCAGTAATTGCAAGGTCAAAAAGAGAGCCAAAATATTCCACTCGTATTGTACGAAGGTGCTTTAAGTGTGGTAGAAAAAGGGGGTATATGAGAGATTTTGACTTATGTAGGATATGCTTTCGTGAACTCGCAAGCGAGGGTAATATACCTGGTATTAGAAAATCTTCATGGTAAATGAGTATGCGATACAAAACTACAAATACATCCGAATCTACAAATAAAGATGCGATACAAAGCTACAAATACATCCGAATCTACAAAGGTCAACAAAAACACCCTGGGTATTGAGTATTTAAAGTATTTGGATATATTCGTGACTTGGGATCGATAATATTTTGACATGTATTGGGATTCACTGATAAGAATTAAAAATGGTTTAGAAAGGGGACACGAGAAGGTTAAGATTCCTTACTCTAAGTTTGATATGAATATTTTAGAGGTACTCGCTAAAGAAGGGTATGTGGAGTCGGTGGCGAGGAAGGGCCGAGGTGTTCGTCGTATAATAGATGTTAGATTAAAATATGAAGAGAGTGGCGCACCTTCAATCTCGGGGTTGAAGTTTGTGAGTCGCCCATCTAGGAGGCTTTACTCTGGATATAGGAAAGTAAAAAAATCACACCAAGGATATGGTGATTTTGTCTTATCTACGCCACGGGGAGTTTTAACAGGCAAAGAGGCTCGTCGCAAAAAGGTTGGAGGGCAGGTGCTATTTGAAATTTGGTAAATGAGTATGCGATACAAAACTACAAATACATCCGAATCTACAAACGGATATCCAATCCAGCCAATGCTTATTCGAGGCATTCGGATACATTTACCTGTCCGCCAAAACCTTGGTGCAGGCGGGCAGCTTGGAATCGATTATCATCATGAGTAAAATTGGCAAAAAACCAGTAGAAATCCCAGATGGAGTGACGGTTGGTATAAAAGAAGGCGCACTTGAGGCAAGTGGTAAAAATGCCAGTGTTAGTGTGCCTATATTGAGGGGAGTAAAGGTAGAAATAAGCGGTGGGCAGATTATTTTTATGCCGAACAATGACAAAAAGCAGACTATGGCAAATTGGGGGACATTGCGTGCTCTTGTTCAAAATGCGGTAAATGGCGCAAATGAAGATTTTGTTAAGAAATTGATAATAGAGGGTGTAGGGTATAGGGCAAAGATTGAGGGGACTAATCTTGTGCTGAGTCTCGGATATTCACATCCAATAATTTTTCCAATACCAGATGGCGTTAATGTAGCAGTTGAGAAAAGTATTATTACTGTCGCAGGCGCACAAAGAGCGCAGGTTGGAGAGGTTTCTGCGGAGATAAGAAAATTTAGAAAACCAGAACCATATAAGGGCAAGGGAATAAGGTATAGTGATGAGGTTGTTCGCAGGAAGGCCGGCAAAAAGGCGGTGGGAGCAGGTGAATAATGACTTATGAATAGATCAGTTTCAACAAGAAGAAAACAGCGCGTTAGAAAAAGTCGTGCAAGAATATCAGGCACGGCAGTTCGCCCGCGGCTAGCTGTTTTTCGTAGTAACCGACACTTACAATTACAGTTAATTGATGATGATGCTAGAAGAACGATGGCTCATGCCTCAACTCAAGAGTTAAGGGGTAAAAAAAACTCAAAGACAGAGCAGTCAATAGAGGTTGGTAAGCTTTTAGCGGAAAGAGCGAAGAAGGCAAAGATATCAAGCGTAGTTTTTGATCGGAGGTTTTATAAATATCATGGACGAGTCAAGGCAGCCGCAGAGGGGGCCCTCGATGCGGGACTAAAGATTTAGTAACCCCCCCAAGTACAATGAGGAAGTAAGAACTACTGAGCAATCAACACAAAATTATGGAAGAAATAAACAACACACATCAGCAATATTTATCGGATTCGCGTATTTATAGGATTAGCGTTGAGTGCTTGACACTCAATCTTATAGTTGCTCAAACGCCATTATTAGCGTACGCTTGTCTCCGTGGATAGAAATTTAAATATGGCAGACACAATAGGACAAAGACGAAAAAGGAGAAGCACAAGACCCCAGAAATCTAGGGATGATTTTGAGGATCAAGTTATTGATTTACGAAGGGTTACGCGTGTTACGGCTGGAGGAAAAAGGTTTCGTTTTCGTGCCACTGTTGTTGTTGGTAATAGTAAGGGGAAGATAGGCGTTGGTGTTGGAAAGGGACACGATGTTCAAACTGCAATAGAAAAAGCAAAATCAAAGGCCAAGGGGGAGCTTATAACCCTAAAGTTAAAAGATAATACAATATCACATCAAGTAGAGGCGAAGTTTAGCGCCGCGCGAGTTTTAATAAAGCCTGCTGAAGCAGGGCATGGCTTGATGGCAGGGGGAGCTCCAAGAGTGGTTCTTCGTCTCGCGGGAGTAGAAAACGCGACAGCAAAGTGCATTGGGAGAACAAGTAATAAATTAACAAATGCGTTAGCTGCTATAGAGGCTTTAAAAAAACTCAAAGATTAAGTTACCATTTTAAATTTTTAAACTATTGTTATGCAACTTCATATGTTACAACCTAATATTAAGGAAAAATCCAAAAAACGCGTTGGTCGTGGTGGGAAGCGTGGCACATATTCTGGTCGAGGTATCAAGGGGCAGAAGTCAAGGGCTGGAAGGAAGATGCGACCAGCTATTCGTGATTTGATTCAACGTACACCAAAGTTGCGCGGAGTTGGCGACAAGGCGGCAAGATATAGGAAGAAGAAGGGTAAGAAATCAAAGAAAAGGAATGCTTAATTTTAGGCGAGGAATACAGCTTTTTAAGTTCAAGGATTTACGTAATAGGCTATTTATAATAGCCGGAATTCTTTTGGCATTTCGTGTTTTAGCAAATATTCCAATTCCTGGGGTAAACATTGCAGCATTGCAGGCATTTTTTGGGGCTAATCAATTATTAGGATTTCTTAATATCTTTTCCGGTGGAGCACTTGCAAATTTATCCATTGCGATGCTTGGACTTGGTCCCTATATTACATCAATTATTATTATGCAACTTTTAACTATGATTTTCCCTCGTCTCAAGTCGCTTTATTATGAAGAGGGAGAGCAGGGGCGCACAAAGTTTAATCGTATTTCCAGATACTTAACCGTTCCGCTTGCGGCGCTTCAGGGGTTTGGGTTTTTACAGCTTCTGATTTCACAAAATGTTTTACCAAACTTGGGTCTTGCCCAAACCCTTGTTAATGTTCTTGTGATGGTGGCGGGGACTATGATACTAGTGTGGTTTGGCGAGCTTATAACAGAGCAAAAAATGGGCAACGGTATCTCAATATTAATTTTTGCGGGTATTGTAAGTTCTCTACCACTTGTTATAAGGAACGCAATCCTTACATACACACCTGACCTTCTGCCAACATACATTTCATTTATTGCGGTTGCGCTTGTTGTTATCTTGGCCATAGTTGTTATAAACGAAGGTGAGCGCAAGGTTCCCGTTTCGTATGCGAAGCGTGTAAGGGGTAATAAATTGTATGGCGGAGTTTCAAGCTATCTTCCATTTAGAGTTGGGCAAGCGGGTGTAATACCTATCATTTTTGCTATTTCACTTTTGCTTTTCCCGCAGTTTTTTGGACAAGTTGCATCTGCTTTTTCGCCCGAACTCGGCCTTACAATAACAGGTTTTGTTAATATGTTTCTAAACAATCAATGGATATACGGAATTTCGTACTTTATACTGGTATTCCTTTTCACATATTTTTATATTGGGATTACCTTCAATCCAGACGAGATATCTAAAAATCTTCAAAGAAGTGGTGGGTTTATTCCGGGCATTCGTCCAGGAGAACCAACTGCAAACTTTTTGCGTGGTATAGTTTCAAAAATCACATTTTTTGGTGGCCTGTTTCTCGGTTTAATAGCAGTTTTGCCGATTATAACTCAAGCGTTTACCGGAACACAGGTTCTTGCTATTGGTGGAACTTCAATTTTGATTGTTGTTGCTGTTGTGCTGGATTCCTCAAAGCAAATTGATGCAGAGTTGACGGTTCGTGAATATGAAGGTGTATAATTCACACAGCGTAGGATGCGTGGGTTTTGTAAAAAATATGAATCAATTTTACTATAGGGTGAGCAGAGTAGCGGAATGAAGGCGATTATAATAATTGGTCCTCCAGGCGCCGGGAAGGGGACTCAGGCAAATTTGATTGCACTGGATTATGATATTATTCATTTTGATAGTGGGAGATATATTGAGCGTTTTTTTCAGCAATCAGAAAATAAGCGCGTTAAAGAGGAGCACGAGTTTAATACAGGAGAGCTTACTGATCCGCGCTGGATGTTGCCAATTGTAAAAAACCAAGTTGAGAAAATTGCGAAAGCCAAACTCGGAGTTGTTCTGTCCGGCTCTCTTAGGACTGTTTTCGAGGCACTTGGAGACACTAAGCATAGGGGTTTAGTGCCTCACCTTGTAGATTTATATGGTAAGTCAAATTTATATATTTTCTCCCTTGAGGTTCCGGAGAATATTTCTATATCAAGAAATAGTAAACGTAGGGTTTGCTCAGCTTGTAATCAACCACATAAAAATAATGCCCGACGCAGGTGTTCATTTTGCGGAGGAGCTCTTGAAAAAAGAATTCTTGATAAACCGCGTATCATCAAAAATCGTCTCAAAAACTTTAAGGAACAAACTCGCCCTGTTTTATATGCGCTAAAAGAGAGGGGGTTTAAAGTCTATAGTATCGATGGACTTGGAAAGCCAGTAGACATTTTTTTATCAATTAGGAAGCATCTCAAATAGTATAAAATATCACATATTATGAATAAATTAATAAAAAATTCACAAGAGATAGAACAGATCCGAATTTCCGGTAAGATTTTAGCTGGTGTATTGCGAGAATTAAAAGCGCGCGTTGTTTCAGGGGTTACAACCATAGAGCTTGACTCTATCGCTCAAAAATTAATAGTTGAGTCTGGGGGGAAACCCGCCTTTTTAGGATACAAGCCGGCGGGTGCTTTGCGTCCCTTTCCACACGCACTTTGTGCGTCAGTTAATCAGATAATAGTTCATGGACTACCATCTGATACCCCATTGCGTAATGGAGATATTGTTTCACTTGATTTGGGAGTTAATTGGCAGGGGTGGATGAGTGATTCTGCAATTACGGTTGCTGTTGGGAATATCCCACACAAGACACAACTTCTGATGAATGCGACAGAGCGGGCGCTTGAGAGCGCAATTGAGCAGGCAGTTTGTGGCAATACATTGGGGGATATAGGGTATGTAATCGAAGAGTCTATTATATCAAGTGGCTTTTGGGTTGTAGAGGATTTGGTGGGTCACGGTATTGGGCGAAAAGTTCATGAAGAGCCGACAATTTTCAATTTTGGGAACCCGGGAGAGGGCCTTGAGTTAAAGGAGGGGATGGTTCTTGCGATTGAACCGATGGCGGGCCTTACGACAGGAGAAATTATTCAGCTCTCCGACGACAGTTTTGCGACAAAAGACGGCGGACTTTCCGCGCATTTCGAGCACACGGTGCTTGTCAAAAAAGATAAAGCTGAGATACTTACAAAATGAGTGATAATCTTCACGAAGTGGTGATAACTGCGATTATTTATCAAGGATGACAAGCGTTTAATCACGTGGCGTTCTCCAAATAAAAAACGATTTCCCAGAATGTGGACTGCGCCTAGTGGTAAACTTGAAGTAGGTGACTACATCAATACCCTAAGGGACACCAAGGGCCACTGGCGCAACGTTTTGGAACAGGTTTTGTTAGCGCAAGGCCAAAGAGGAGGCTGGGCTTGATATTAAGAACATCGAATATGTGACAAGTTTTGCAACGATTCACGACGATGGCGCACTTCCTTTCGTATTAATGAGCTGTTACTTGCTTTTTTTATTATCTTAGTAGTGACATATTTTTAATTAGGTGTCAGTTTGTTATTAAAGATGTGTTACCGAGATGCTCATCCTTAATAGCCACTTGACTAATATGAGGCTTTGGATATAATTGCTTTATAACTTGTTGGCTCGTTGAGCGAGCTCCAGCGAGTTTCACTAATCCGCAGACAACAGGTATGTAAGTTTAATCTCGCCAAATAGCGGGACCTGTCGAGGGAAACTGGTTAACTGCGGATTATCCCGCGGTTCTTTTATTTAAGGGAATCAATTATATTTGGGGTGGGTAAATCTACAATCAACAAAGTCCCATAAACTAACAACTATAAACTAGAGACTAACTAGGTATGGCAATAACACGAGAGCAAAAAGTAAAGATAGTAGAGGAGGGGGGAAAAGATATTGGAGAGTCTAAGATATTACTTTTCACGGACTTCAAGGGCATGAAGGTTGGTGAAATTGAGGACCTAAGAACAGTTCTTCGTAAAGCTGGTGTGAAATTTCGCGTTATTAAGAAGCGACTCATTAGGGTTATGTTGAAAAATGAAGGGATTGACTATAACCCAGTGGGGCTTGAGGGGCAAATCGGGGTTGCTTTTACGAGTGGGGATATTTCAGAAGTTGCCGGCCCTATACATAGGTTTTCAATGGAACACAATGTACCCAGTATGGTTGGTGGGGTTGACGTACAAAAAAGAGAAGAGATTCCACTTGAGACGATTATAGCAATAAGTAAATTACCGTCACGCGAGGTGTTACTTTCGCAAGTAATCGGATCAATTTCCGCACCGCTTCGCGGGTTTATGTACATATTAAAGGAACTAGAAAATAAGAATTAGGAATTAGGAAAGGTCGTACCCTATAAATTACAGACTAAAAACTAAAAAACATGGCAGAAGATAAAAAACAAGAAAAAGCGGACACAGAAGAGAAAGCAGAGGTGCAAGTTGACACCAAGGATACACAAGAAGATCAGGAGCCCACAGGAGTCGTTAGGGATGATTCATCCAGCGTCGTCAATGAGGCATCTGGTGAAGAGCTAAGCCCAGAGATGGAGGAGCTTGCAAAAAAGTATAATAAGCTTATTTCTGAAGTTGAAAAACTCTCTATTATTGAGTTGGCAGAGGTTGTGAGTGTTCTTGAGAAGAAGTTCGGCGTATCAGCATCAGCGTCAGTTGCTGTTGGTGGTGGCGCAACCAGTGACAATGTAGAAGAGAAGGATTCTTTCGACATTATACTAAAGACTTGTGGCGAGCAGAAAATAAACGTGATAAAAGCGGTTCGCGAGATTACGGGACTCGGACTCAAGGAGTGTAAAGACATTGTTGATGGGGCTCCTGGGACACTAAAAGAAGGTGTTAAAAAAGGGGAAGCCGAAGAGATTAAGAAAAACCTTGAAGAGGTGGGGGCGACTGTCGAGCTTCAATAAGTGGTTTAGTAGGTTAGTTGGTTAGCTTTAGAGATAAAGAGCCCCGCTCAGAAGGATCGGGGTTCTTTGTGTGTAGATAAGTCATTCCGCTTTTTATCTATACCCCCTTTTGCCTCGTCAGAGAAAAGTCGCTACGGGCAATTGAAGTCGTGCCTTCGACACGGCGTTCTCTAGGTGGGGTTGACCCCGTTAG
>CAZMCG010000016.1:4463-14899 GCA_964565105.1 uncultured Candidatus Saccharibacteria bacterium | reverse complement strand
TGTCACGGTAGACAGTTCCTGAGACATCATTCGGCGCAGCAAAAGCAAAATTTGTTGATATAAAAAATGCTACAAAAATTAATCCAAAACTTTTAAGCGTCCTATTTATATTCATATTTATATTTATATTATAATAACATAAAAAAGAGATGTTCAATACAATTGGTCATGAGGCATTATGTCAGAACACTACTGGATGGGGTAATACAGCTCAAGGTACTCACTCACTCTCTCTCCTTCAATGCTAGTGGTTGGGGAAATGTTGCACAAGGGGTAGGTGCAGGACGACATATAGCTGATGGGTCCACTGGGAACTCAAGTGGTTCTCAGTCATTATTTTTAGGACTTAATACTCGTGCTCTTGCCAACGGACAAACCAATCAAATAGTTATCGGAGCTACTGCCATAGGTGCCGGCTCAAACTCTGTTGTATTGGGTAATGATTCTATTCTTACCACGGTGTTAAAGGGTACAGTTTTAATTGGTCCGACTGGGAGTAATACTATAAACACAGGGGCTTATGAGGTGGGTGGAATAGCCGGGCTTTCGGGAACTTATAATTTTGGAGGTGGAATAACTGGAGATGTGGCAAGTATGGCTTTTACGGGAGGGATTTTGACGGGAGTTACAACCGTCCCGTAATTTCCAAATAAATTTCAAATTTCAAATATGACAAATTTCCAAACAAAAAAATACGAAAACCCGTTAGGCGAAAGAACTTTTATTATTGAAAAATCAAAATAATTATGTTTGGAATATGGAAATTATTTGGAAATTGTAAAGTTTGGAGCTTGTAAATTAAATTTTTATGTTCAAAAAATTATTAACAGCATTTATTTTAATAATCGCTAGCGGCTTCTTTTTCGCGGAGTCGGTTTTCGCTATTCCGGCCTCATATCAAAGATGCGAGCCGAATACAGCTTGCCTTATTGGTGAGTTTGTTTTTGAGGATGACGGCAAAACGCCAATTACAACTGACAATTTCTGCAAAATTACTATTACTGACCCAAGCGATACTGTTATTGTCAATACCTTTAATATGCCTGACAAAAACGACGGCTGGTATTATTATTCCACTTCCACTTTGAGCATGGCAGGACTTCACCGCGAGGCGCGGAGGGGTTGGCGTTACCACGCTCTCCGAGCGTAAGATTAGGTTTAGAGCCACCACGCGCTCCGCGCGTGCGAGTTATCAATCGCTCCCCTAGGCCGACTGGCGTCAGCCGGGCTTAGGCGCGATTGCTGTTTGAAAAAGGTTCGCGCAAAGGTTACAATCTCACCGCCAAATGAACTAAAAAGACCCCGTGACTGGGGTCTTTTTAGTTCATATGCGGTGAGGGAGGGATTCGAACCCTCGCGCCGGCATAAACCGACCTAACGGTTTAGCAAACCGTCCCCTTAAGCCACTTGGGTACCTCACCATTCAATGGGTTAATAGTAATCCTCTAGCCTCTATTGTATTTTTATACCAGTAAACTCTATTTATCAACCAACTACCCCATCATTATTGTGCGCCACTGATACTCAATTCGAAATTATTGAAAAGTTACCCGCTCAAAAATTGGTATAATTTTTGAGCGAGGTCCGTCCCAGCTTTACTGGGCAACCCGCTCAAGGAAAAATTGTGATAAACTAACAATGCGTATATGCAGAAAGATACATATAAAATAATTGCGTCACTTATTCTTGTTGGTATAGTGGGACTTGTTGGAACCTTTTACGAACCCACCAGTACAAAGCCCGATATGATCATCGAGCCACCACTTGATAAATATGAAACTCCAGAGAAGAAGGCCACAACAACGCCAATCGAAAATTCGACAGAAAAGCCGTCCCCCTAAGCTCAACCTCACCAAGCCCTAATCCACTCAATAAGTCAGATAAAAAAAGGAAAGTCAAACAACACCCAAAAGGGGCCCAACTTGCCTGAAAATCTACTTGAATAATTCTTTTATTTAATTATTCTCCCCACTTGAGCAGGTAGTGAAGGTAAAAAGAATTAGTCTCTTTTACTCTTTATCCTAGCTTGCGTGAGTAACCATATCAGGCTAAAGTGCGTTTTACATGATAGAGGACGAACAAAACCTAATTACCCGGGCAAAGGGGGGTGAGGCCGAGGCCTTTGGCTTGCTTTATGACTTTTACATGCCCAGGATTTACAGGTTTATCCTGCTCAAAATAAGTCATCGTGAGGAGGCTGAAGACCTTACCCACCAAGTGTTCCTTAAGGCTTGGAAAAGCATCGGTTCATATAAACACCAGGGGCATCCCTTTGGTAGCTGGCTGTACCGAATCGCGAGGAACACCGTTGTAGACCATCACCGCAAATCAAAGCCGGAGGTGGACATTGAATATATAGCACACGAGTTGGTTTCAACAGACACTTCTCCTGACGCAAACGCGGAAACAAAATTTCAATGGGAAGGGCTTATGATATCCATAAAAAAACTAAAGGATATTGAGCAAAACGTTCTTATAATGAGATTTGTCGAAGACATGCCACACAAGGAAGTCGCAAAGGCAGTTGGTAAAACAGAGGGGGCAGTTAAAATAATCCAGCACCGAGCGCTAAAAACCCTCAAAAAACTTATAGAAAATGACTGAAAAAGAACTTATAAAAAAACTAAAAACACTTGGTGAGATTTCGCCAGATGAACATTACGCGCGCACCTCAAGACTTGCTATTGTTTCGCAAGACACGGGTTTGGCGATTACTAAACAGAACCCCCTTACGAGAAGTTTGGGTTTTGTTGCGTCTGTTAGTCTTGCTGTTACCTTCATGTTGCTTCTATCTATAGGAGGTATAACGGGGTTTCACAAAAATCTTTTTCTCTCCGACCTTGAAGTACTGGAAGGTGATGCTCTATCTGTGGAGGCATATACAGTTTCAAGGGATATTAATATCCGTCTTAACAAAATAAGTTATTTTAAAGACACGGACTCTGTGGTAATTGCCAATGTATATCAAGGCCTAACACCCGAAACGATAAAAAGTGGAGAGGAGAAAATAGACAATCTATTAGAAAAAATTATAAGTTACTAAAAATAAAAATATGAAAGTGGCCTTTTACACAACCTTACTGCTTATCGTTATGGTCTTTATCGACCCCTCTTTTGCAAACGCAGAAAATCTAAAAACACCCACAGGGCCTGTTTCCGTCTCCGTAGAAGAAATAAGACTTACAACAAAGCCCACCACTCAGCAAGCTCCCCTAAAAACCACCGATTATATTATCACGCTCAATAATGTCCCGATCCCTACCGGGACAGATAAACTTATAAACGAAGAAAAACTAACACACGTCCGCGGAGAACTCAGTAAAGCTCTACTTTTAGCGCTTGGAAAAGTGTCCGGACTCCGCGCAGATCTTGAAAATCATAAATTTAATGAAGAAAGCGTAGAGGCGAGCCTTAAGGCAAGTTACTTACTTAAACTTGATTCATTTGAAGCTTTTTATAATGACCGACTAGCAGAAGTAGAGTTTTTTATAACGCTAGAAGAAATACAAACATCAGCAATCGCAATTAAGGAATACCGCGATAAAATATATACACCGAGCGTAGAAGAGATAGTGCAATTCATCATCGTGTTTTACGCGCAAGATGTAATTAAAATAGCGAATGAACGGTACGTAAGTGTTCTACAAGATATTCAAAAACTTGAAGACCTTGGGCTTCTCAAGGATGGATTTTTTGCCGATCAGAAAATAGAAATCGAAGTACTACTCGCAAATGCACAGTTGTTTCGCAATCATGCATACAATTTTATAGTCACACCCCCAACACAAGAATCTAAAGAGGTAGCCCACACCACATCACAAGAGGAAAAGGAAGTTGTAGAGAGAGTTGGGCCAATGGGGTCTGGTGAGCTTTTAAAAGCAAGTCTCAGCAATATTAAGGTCACCTATGATAAACTTCTTGAAATAAAGCAATCTATAAAGATTGAGCTTAGAATAGAATAGTCTTCACCTAAATCGCTCCATAAAAATAAATAAAAAGGCCCGCCCTGTATATTTTTTAAAAATGCAGGACAATACCTCGGTAGGCCACAGCCTGCCACTTACAGTGGGAGTTAGTACAAAAGTAGGGGGCAAGCCAAATAATACCCATCAAAAAAACCCCGCATAAAACGGGGTTTTTTGATTTCTACGCCGAACTAACTTATGCGACGGCGTCTTTGAGTCCCTTGCCTGCAGAAAATTTTGGAACGGTCTTTGCCGCAATTTGAATCTTCTCACCAGTTCGGGGATTTACACCAGCGCGAGCTGACCGATGTGATACTTTAAAAGTACCAAAACCAGTAAGCGCAACCTCCTCGCCGCGTGATAAAGATTTAGTAATCGCGTCAAACACAGCGTCTACCACTGCTTCAGTCTGACTTTTTGTATCAAGTCCCACTGTAGACATTACCTCCTCTACGAGATCTGCTTTTCTCATTATAGTAATTGATGGTTTGTGTTTAGGTTCGACCTTTCAATACTATTTACTCTAGTTATTATAACAAAGAATGGCTTAAAACCAAGCCCCACTTTTCACGCTATGCTAGGCGGGTTATATTCTTTATCTAGCATACTCAACAGCGCGCATCTCGCGAATAACATTTACCTTAATTTCTCCAGGATAATTCAGCTCTGATTCAATTTTCGTCGCAATATCTTTGGCTAATTGTAACGCCCGAAAATCATCAATCTTCTCAGGAACAACAAAAACCCTAAGTTCCCTGCCAGCTGAGATAGCGTACACCTGCTTTACTCCATCAAAAGTCCCCGCAACACGCTCCAGGTCTTCTAGTCGCTTTACATAATTCTCAAGAGTACCTCGTCGCACCCCAGGTCGAGCCGCCGAGAGCGCATCAACTGCAGCTACAATGTATGACTCTGAAGTTGAAAATGGGTATTCTTCATGATGAGACTCCATCGCACGAATAACCCTTTCGTCAATACCATATTTTTTAAGAATCTTACGACCAAGCTCCACATGCGTGCCGGATACCTCGTGATCAATTGCCTTTCCAATATCGTGCAAAAGCGCTCCACGCTTTGCAACCTCCACATTAGCACCCAATTCCGCAGCAATCATTCCCGCCAAATGAGCCATTTCAATAGAATGCGTCAATACATTTTGACTAAAGCTTGTCCTAAAGTTCAATCTCCCTAAAAGTTGAATTATTTCCTTGGGCATATCAAATATGCCAACCTCGTGTGCCGCCTCTTCTCCTATCTCATACATGCGCTTATCCATCTCCGCGCGAACCTCCTCAACCCTCTCTTCTATTTTTGCAGGTTGAATGCGACCGTCTTTTATTAAGCGTTGAAGCACAATTCTGGCAATCTCTCTCCGCAAGGGATCAAAAGAAGAAATGATAATTGTCTCTGGAGTCTCGTCTATTATAAGCTCAACGCCAGTTAGCCTTTCAATTGTACGAATGTTTCTTCCCTCACGCCCGATAATTTTCCCCTTTAAGTCTTCCGATGGGAGAGTAAACACCGATGTTGTAACTTCTGCCACATGGACTCTTGCATACCGCTGAATAGCTGTTGTCATAATCTCCATGCCCTTCTTCTCAAGCTCCTCTCTACGCTCACGCATAAATTGCGAATCTAGTTTAACCAGCTCCTCCTTGTGTTCTTCCTCAATTTTTACAAACAACATATCTCGCGCGTCATCTGTTGAAAGCCTTGCGACTCCAGCAAGCTCTTCTCGTATTTTCCCCTGCGCATTTTTTATCTCTTCTGTAGAGCTCTCAAGCTTTTTGGCCTCTTCCAAAACTACTTCACGCTCAGCTTTAATTTCCTTTTCTTTCTTGGAAATTTCCTCATCTTTTTTAACAAACCGCTCCTCCATGCGGTCAAGACTCGCCTTTCGCTCTTTATCTTCCTCTTTTGCCTCAACCAAAAACTCGACAGCTTTCTTTTTTGCTTCTAAAACAAGATCCTGAGCCTCTTCTTTGCCCTTACGTATTTCTCCCCTTAGCCTCCCCTCCAGTGAGTTGATTCTTCTTGATCCTATAAAATAGCGGATAAAGTAGCCCGCCGCCATAAAAAACACAGCGACGCCGACCACTATAAGTGATTGTTCCATTTTTTATGTAAGTTAATTTATTCATTGACGTTTGTACACATAATACGCCTCCCAAAAATTTATGTAAAGAGTTCATCAGATGGGAAGGAGTAATATCACAACTACTAAAAAGGCAAAGAAAGTTACATTTCTTATAACAGTCCTACTCTCCAGAGTATCTTTTATATAATGAACGGTTATATTATGAAACGCGAATACGGAAAGTGTCATAAGAGTTGCGCCTGCAAGAAAGTTTATTGATAAAAACGAGATAATCCACGCGATCTCTGATACTAAAAGCGCACCGACGCTTGCGATAAGGTTTAGCCTTGAACGCACCACATCTGTGTGTGTTAAATAAAATTCTCGAAATAATAAGAAGAACAATACAAATGCAAATATTTGCAATGCAAGGCTAAAGGCTGCGAATAAAAGTAGGCCCAATATAGCGACAAGTGCGATGTGTGCGATGTGGTGCGACTCTCTGCGACGCAATATCACAACGTTTTTAACACCCATCACGAGAAGCCACAAAATTCCCCATGTGACTATAATCACAAATTCTTGTACTCCAGAGAAAAGGGGAACAAAAAACGGCAAGAAAAGCAGAACAAGCGATGAGGGGAAAAAATGTTTTACATGAATCGGTGGCCGTAAATAGAAAGTCACGAAAAGTGCAATATATAGAAAAGTAAGGCCCAAAGAAAAAGCCTCCTCGCGCATCCAAAAAACTACAAGCGCTAATAAAGCAACCCTAAGTGCTAATCGCAATGGCTGATTTTTCAAAGCTGACTTTAACTCTACTACCATCTTTTACTTCTCCTTTAATTATTTTATCAGCCAATTTATCCAAAATTACACGTTGGATAAGGCGCTTCATTGGCCGCGCACCAAACTTGGGATCAAAGCCGTTCTCAACAATATATTTCTTGGCTTTTGCGTCAACTGAAAGTGAGATGCCTCGATCTTTTAGTTGTTCTGTGAGTTCTGCGATTTGGATATCTACAATGTTCGCAAGGGCATCGCGACTGAGTGATTTGAAAATCACAATCTCGTCAATCCGATTTAAAAACTCTGGCCGAAACTGCTCACGAAGCGATTCTTTTATTTTCCCTCTATAATCCTCCTCCTCCACTAAAGCCTCGCTCTTTTCATCAACCATAAACCCAAGGCGAGAAATTTCCATACTATACTCACTTCCAACATTAGACGTCATAATAATAATTGTATTGCGGAAATTGACCACCCTCCCCTTCCCGTCAGTCATACGCCCCGCGTCTAATATCTGCAATAAGATATTGAACACCTCTGGATGCGCTTTTTCTATCTCATCAAAAAGTATAAGACTATATGGTCGGTGGCGAATTTTTTCAGTTAACTGGCCACCCTCCTCAAAGCCAATATATCCGGGTGGAGAGCCAACAAGTCTCGCGGTTGAGTGGCGCTCCATATATTCTGACATATCAACCCGAATAAGCGCGTCCTCGTCATTAAACATAAAAAGGGCGAGCGCACGCGCCAATTCTGTTTTCCCAACTCCCGTCGGACCCAAAAACATAAATGAACCGAGTGGCCTGTCTATAGGAGCAAGCCCCGCGCTTGCGCGACGCAGCGCATTTGATACAGCGCGTATGCCGTCATCTTGACCCACAACACGCTCTCGCAAAACATCCTCAATGCGCTGTAATCTCTCAGATTCAGACTCCATAAGATTTTGAATAGGAATCCCGCGCCACATAGAAATAATACCAGCAATGTCTTCGCGATCTATTTCCTCTTTAAGAAATCTACGCTCATCTTTATTCTTGTCCCCTGTCTTTGAAAAATACTTTTTTTCAAAAGACTGATGCTCATTTTCTGCCTTAGGGAGCTCTCCATAAATAATTTGCGCAACGCGCTCAAGATTTCCCTCTCGCTCAGAAAGCTCTTTTTCACGCTTCAGCTCATCAATTTTTGTGCGCAAATTATTTAACTTTTCAAACATCAATTTCTCAGAATCCCACTCAGTAGATAACTCATCGTTTTGCGTATTTAAAGTTTTTAGTTTTTTCCCTATTTCTTTAAGCCGCTTCTCACTCGTCGCTTTCTTATTTTCACTTGTAAGTGCGGCTTTCTCAATCTCAAGTGAGGTTATCTCACGACGCAAACCATCAATATCTGTAGGTAAACTCTCGCTTTCCAGTTTTCTTGCGGCAGCAGCCTCGTCAATCACATCCACAGCCTTATCTGGCAAAAACCTATCTGATATGTAGCGAGCCGAGAGATTAACCGCAGCCACTAACGCCTCGTCACTTATACGCAAGCCATGATGCATCTCATACTTTTCTTTAAGTCCACGCAAAATAGTAATACTATCCTCAATCGAGGGCTCCTCCACATAAACTGGCTGGAACCTCCTCTCTAGAGCAGCATCTTTTTCTATATACCTCTGATACTCTTTGAGTGTAGTCGCACCTATCGCGCGCAACCCACCCTTCGCAAGAGCTGGTTTTAATAAATTAGAGGCGTCAACAGCACCCTCAGCCGAGCCGGCGCCTACAATCATATGAACCTCATCTATAAATAAAATAACTTGGCCCTCAGAGCTTTTAATTTCTTTTATAAAAGCCTTTAACCTATCCTCAAACTCACCACGAAACTTTGTGCCGGCTATAAGCGCTCCCAAATCAAGTGTCACAACTTTTTTGTTTTTCAATGTACCAGGGACATCTCCTGATATAATCTTCTGAGCAAGACCCTCTATAATCGCCGTTTTCCCAACCCCAGGCTCACCTATTAAAATGGGGTTGTTTTTGGTTCTGCGCGAAAGAATCTGAATTATACGACGCAACTCCTCATCCCGACCTATAACAGGGTCCAACTTCCCATCTCGCGCCTCGCCCGTAAGGTCTGTGGAATACTTTTCAAGAGCTTGAAATTTACTTTCCGGAGTTTCATCTGTGATTTTTGTGCTCCCGCGAAGTTTCACTAAATTACGAAGCATAGCATCGCGTTGAACACCAAGCGTATCAAGTAACGCCTGCGCTGTAGATGGCACACTTATAACGCCAATTAATAAATGTTCGCACGAAATAAACTCGTCCTTATTCGCAGCCGCAGCCCTTGCCGCCTGATCAATCACCTTCATAACTTCCTGTGAAAGATACAGTTGCCCCACAGAAGTTGTAGAAAAAACCTTCTGCGCCTTTCTTAATTCACCTACTATTGCAATGTCTAACTTATCCAAATCCGCCCCGGAATCAGAAAGCAGTGGGCGAACAAGCGAGCTAGAATCTGAGAAAAGGGCTGATAATAAATGTAATGCCTTAAACTCGCCATGGCTTCCCGAGACAGCCAAGTCCTGGGCTCTCTGAAGAGCTTCTTGAGCTTTAATGGTAAATCTATTAAATGGATTCATGATAACCGATCCGAGTAATCCGAATTGATCCGAATGCCCCGAATATTAAACTTTTTGTATTTTAGATTTGAATATTTAAACTTGTTTGAGGCTTAAGGCTTATCGTTTGTTTTTTAACCCCGTGCTTATTTTCTAGAATATATCCTTATTCACCCTCACAGCCCTCGGCTCCGTTAGATAAAAGAAATAGGCACAAAAATACATTCATACTAAGTATTTATACGATAGAAAAATTGAAAGTCAAGGTCAACAACTGGGGTACGGGCACAAAGGTATATTAAGAACGGGAAAAGCTTAGCCCAAAAAGAGTTACTTAAACTAGTAATACCAAGTCTTACCTTGTAAACTGTAAAAACCTAGAGTAATATATATTTATACGGTATGAAAAATGATATGAAAAAATTATATTCTTCGAGAAACCTTATCTTGGTAGTTATCGTAGCCGTGCTTATTGCAGGAATCTTCGCAATAATACGCACGGGAAACCTTGAAAATCAACCTATCAACAACGAACAGGAACAAGTATGCGAACTAAATATAAATGAGCCCAAAAATCAGACTATAAATAAAGAAATGGAGCAAATAAACGGGTTAGATATCACCGTCTTACAAGAAGGGTCGGGAGAGATAATAGAAAACGGAAGTGTCGCCGTTATGCATTACACGGGAACACTTGACGACGGAACTGTGTTTGATTCGAGTATTCCTCGGGGCGTTCCGTTTGAGTTCACACTCGGAGCAGGGCAGGTAATAGCCGGCTGGGATATTGGAATTCTCGGAATGCGCGTCGGGGAAAAACGACGACTTATAATAGCGCCCGAGCTTGCCTATGGACCTGTCACAAGAGGCCCAATACCAGCAAATTCCACACTCACATTTGAAGTAGAACTACTGGAGATAAAATAAAAAACTGTAGCTAAAACAAAAAACTACAGCTAAAACAAAAAACTACCCGCGGGTAGTTTTTTGTTCGCCCGAT
>CAZMCG010000016.1:0-4363 GCA_964565105.1 uncultured Candidatus Saccharibacteria bacterium | reverse complement strand
AAAAACTACAGCTAAAACAAAAAACTACCCGCGGGTAGTTTTTTGTTCGCCCGATAAGTAAAGCTGATTTAGGAGATAATTTTTTATTTAGACTTAATTTTGAAAAATGTCTTTTTACCGACACGAAAAATTGTGCCGGTTTTGGTTATAGAAATCTCGGCCACGGGGTCAATTACCTGACGTCCATCAACACGAATAGCTCCCTGCTCTACAAGACGCCTTGCCTCACTTCTACTCGATGCTGCCCCGACATTGATTATGGCATCTACCAACTCCATTTGCCGACCTACGACGGTAAGCGTCGGGATGTGTTTCGGAAGCTCCTTTTTTCTAAACACGCTTATAAATTCTTGAGCCGCCTTATCTGCTTCGTCTTTTTCGTAATAAAGAGCTGTTATTTCCCACGCTAACCTCATCTTTACATCACGCGGATTTAATTCCTTACTCTTCATATCGCTTTTCATTTGCTGTATCTCCGCATCTGGCACATCGGTGCATAAAATAAAGTAGTCTTCTATAAGATCGTCTTTTATAGACATTACTTTTCCAAATATGTTCTTGGGTAAATCATTCAACGCGATATAATTGCCCTCCGATTTGCTCATCTTTTTTGTGCCGTCCGTGCCAATCAAAAGTGGAACGGTTAAAATATCCTGCTCTTTCATATTGAAGTGTCGCTGAACATGGCGCCCCATTAATAAGTTTAAAAGTTGGTCGGTGCCACCCAACTCAACGTCAGCCTTAATTTTAACAGAATCAAAGCCCTGAAAAAGTGGATACATAGTTTCTAAAAGCGTTAATCCTTTATCAACCCTCTCTCTAAAATCATCGCGCTTCATAACCTGAGACACCGTACCTGCGCGCATAAGCTCTAAAATAGAACTAACGTTTTTAGAAAGCCACTCACTGTTGTAGCGAACCTCCACCTTCTTTATATCTATTATTTTTCCTACCTGCTTTAAATACTTCTTCATATTTAAAGTTACCTCTTTTTTTGTAAGAGGCTTACGCTCCTTTGAGTGCCCCGATGGATCTCCAATCATCCCAGTAAAATCTCCTATTATAAGGACCACCTTATGTCCTGCATCCTGAAATTCCTTAAGTTTTCGCAGAACCACCGCATGCCCGAGATGTAAATCTGGGGCCGTAGGATCAATGCCGAGTTTTATACGAAGTTTTTTGCCACCCAAAAGAGCACGTGTAAGATGTGTGCGCTCAACCGTATCCACGGTTCCCCTAGAGAGGATTTGCTCTACAGTGTCCGCTTTATTTAGCTTTCTTTTTTTTGATGACTTCATCAATAATACCGTATTTCTTAGCGTCTTCGGCGGTAAGCCAAAAATCGCGATCTGTGTCTTTTTCAACTTTTAAAAGAGGTTGTCCGGTGTGCTTGGATAAAAGTTTATTTAACCGCTCCTTAATCTTTATTATCTGCTTTGCAGCGATTTCAATATCACTCGCCTGGCCATCCAAGCCACCCGGGATATGCACCTGATGAATTAAAATCTCAGAGTTAGGGAGCGCGTAACGCTTACCCTTAGCGCCAGCTGCTAAAAGAGAGGCCGCCATTGAAGCCGCGACACCGACGCACATCGTTGAAACATCAGGTTTTACATATTGCATCGTGTCATAAACCGCCATCCCCGCTGTAACCGACCCCCCGGGGGAATTTATATAAAGCTGTATGTCTTTTTTGGGGTCTTGGCTCTCTAAAAAAAGCATTTGCGCTATAACCGCATTTGCAACCTGATCATTAATGATGCCACTAATAAATATAATATTGTCCTTTAAAAGACGAGAATATATATCATAAACCCTTTCTCCACGGCTAGTTTTTTCTATTACAGTTGGTATTAAGTATTGATTTACTGTATTTTCGTTCATAATTCTTTTTCTTTAGATTAAAGGAATGGAACTAAAAGGTAAACCCCCCAACGCCCATTAACTCTATTCATCCTCGTCTTTCTCTTGTTTACGATAAACCTGCTCTTCCCCCTTTTTTAAAGCCCCTTCTTTTGGAACCTCTTCACTTTTGGTTATGTCCTCTTCTTCTTTCGCCTTAATCTCAGCAACTCCACCCTCCAACTCTTCCTCTGGGCGTGCCTGAGAACGAACGTCTATCTTCCAACCCGTCAGCCTTGCAGCAAGCCGAACATTTTGCCCACCCTTTCCGATAGCAAGACTTAATTGATCGTCTGGCACAAGAACTTTTGCCTCACGATTACCTACAATCTCAACTGATATCACTTTCGCAGGGTTTAATGATTGCGCAATAAACTCCTCTTCTTCCTGGTCCCACTCTACTACATCCAATTTTTCCTGACCAAGCTCATTGGTGATCGCCATAATGCGCGTCCCTCTCTGACCAACACAACTACCGACTGGGTCAACGCCCTCATCATTAGAAACAACCGCGACTTTTGTACGCGAACCTGGTTCACGAGCAATTGATTTTATCTCAACTACCCCGTCCGCTATTTCGGGGATTTCAAGCTCAAATAATTTACCAACAAAATTTGGATGTGCACGCGAAAGAATTATGCCAGGAATACGCGACTCCACCTGAACTCCCAAAACATAAAAGCGCAAACGCTCGCCTGTCCGATAATGCTCACCGGGAATTGATTCATTACTAAACATTATACCCGTCGTCCTCCCCAAATCTACAAAAACATTACCCCGCTCAAATCTCTGAATTACACCACTTATAATATCGCCCTCTCTGCTTTTAAACTCCGTAACGATTGAGTCTCGCTCTGCTTCTCGGAGTTTTTGAAGCACTACCTGTTTCGCGGCCTGCGCCGCAATCCGTCCGAAATCCGTCCACTCTTCCAGTGGATATTCAATTTCATCACCAAGAACAACACTCTCTTTTTCTTTTTTAGCATTTTCTAAAAAAATATGTCTATCTGGATTATATCTAGGGATCTTTTCTCCAACGCCCTCTCCAGTCACGCTTGCCTCCTCTTGATCCGCAGACACCACGCCATCTCTAGAAACAACCTCTTTAACCTGAGCAAAAGAAACACCCCCAGACTCATGGTCAAGGGTAGCCCTTACATTAAATAGGCGCTTATCAAATTCTTTTTTATATGCAGCGGCCAAGGCGCTTTCAACCGCCTCAAAAACATCCTTCTCTTCAATGCCTTTTTCCTCAGCGATCTGACCCGCCGTCTGAATCAATGCTTTTAAGTCCATAATCTTTAAAGGCCCGCATCAGCGGACCGTGTTTCAACTACACGCACCGTACCACACGGGGGGCAAAAAAGTCAAATATTTATTCCAATCCACATTATGCTGTAGGCCCAAAGCTCATCTAAAATACCTTAAATTAATTGCTCAGTACAAGTTGGATCATTTATGCTTTAGCTCAACCAATAGGGACGCCAAATATTTGCGCTCATGCTAATCTAAAAAAACGTTATTCAACCCTATAACTCTTCGGTTGGCGCGGGTATAGGAGTCGGAGCGTGCGCGGGCTCAGGATGTAAAAGTAGCGCAGATGCCGCCTTAAACCCATCAAACGAAGTACTTGTAATCAATAAATCTCCTTGCCAGCCATAAACGAACGATATTTCAACACTTGGATAAATTAAATATCTGGTTGGGATATCCCCGTATGCTCCATCCTGAAACCCTACCCCAATAGAATCGCCCGGAGGGACTAGATAAAATCCAGCAATATCAGCCTTTGATTCAAGTGCCACCCTAACCGCAGCCTCTGCCACGGTGGAATCTGTTTCCTCGGTAAGCTCAAATACATAACCGGGCCACACTCCGTTATCATCGTAATATACAAAACTTGTGAAATTTTCCTGGAAGTGGGTGGTAATGCCTGAGTTGGGAATAAATAAATCAAGAAACTCAGTGGATGTCATAGGAGTGCCACCCACAGAAAAAATCATTTCCTGCATTGTGCCCGACTCCATAGGTTCTCTTGTGTGTACCTGTAATCCACTCAAAATCTGACTAGTATCAGCTGACACTAAATCTATTTGATTTAATAAATCAGCCGGCGCTACAAAAAGACTCTTGTGTTGAAATGCGGGTACCTCTATATCCGTGGGTATTCCTAGCCCGCCTAGGGGAACGGCTTGCTCATCTCCGGTCACGGGACCCTCAGTAAAAAACGGTATCACAAGAAAATAGACAGCCGAAACCACAACTGCTAACGAAATAAATATAGCCAAAATAATCATAACTAATTTCTTAACAGAACGCGGTGTTTTTATGCTATCAATACTGCCCCTCATAGCACCTTCAAGCGGTTTTATAATTTTCGGAGTGGTACCAGTACCTCCACTTGATTTAAGTGAACTTGCGTCACTCTCCATCGTGCGAATATCAATATTTGGGATAGGTG
>CAZMCG010000015.1:0-16687 GCA_964565105.1 uncultured Candidatus Saccharibacteria bacterium | reverse complement strand
CGGTCCTCCAGACTCGTGCCAAAAGGCACGAGCGCGACTTCTAACGGGGTTGACCTAGTGTCATTTTTTTATCAAGATTAATGTATATTATGATTAAAAAAGATTTACGAAAACTTAAGTCCCTCTTGGAAAAGGACAAAAAGCGAATAGAAAAGCAAATTAAGGGATTAGGTAAGGTAGACTTCGGAGATGATATCAATGCCGATGAAGATGCCGCCGATGAAGTTGAGGAACGCATATCAAATCAGGCAATCTCAAGTATTTTAATAAAAAGATTCAAAGAAATTGATAAAGCCTTAGAAAAAATTGGCGCTGGCACATATGGGATCTGTGAAAAATGTAAAAAAGAAATTTCAACTGTATTGTTGTTGGTAGACCCCGAATCAAAGCTTTGTCAAAATTGCAAAATAAAGCATGGGTAAAACCTTATCAAAGGTTTATTCTGCAGAACTTGAGGGGATAAATGCTAGGCTTATTGAAGTAGAGGTTGATCTAAATGTCGGCCTTCATAGTTTCAACATCGTCGGCCTTGCGGATAAAGCGCTGTCTGAAGCAAAAGAACGAGTAAGTTCGGCACTTAAAAACAGTGGCTTCAAGCCACCGACTAAGGAAAATAGAAAAATTACAGTAAACCTCGCGCCCGCCGATATTAAAAAGACGGGTACACAATATGACTTAGCAATTGCCGTCGGATACCTCCTAGCAACAGAGCAAGTAAAACCGTTTTCTAGTAAAAATAAAATATTCACCGGCGAGCTAGCTTTAGATGGTAGTGTTCGTCGGGTTTCCGGAGCTCTAAACACAGCTCTCCTCGCAAAAAACTCTGATATCAAAGAAGTATTTATCCCGAAAGAAAACGCGCCCGAGGCAAGCCTTATTGATGATGTCTCTATAATCCCAGTAAAAAATTTAGGTGATTTGATAAACCACCTATCTGGAGTTTTAGAGATTGAGACATATCCAACCACAAAATTTGACCCGCGCGAGATAGGCGAAGTGGATATCTCTGAAATTAAAGGACAAGGGTTCGCAAAGCGAGCACTTGTTATAGCCGCCGCGGGAGGACACAATATTTTAATGAGTGGCTCTCCGGGCTCCGGTAAAACGATGCTTGCAAAAGCCCTCGTCTCTCTTTTACCTCCACTTACTCTCAATGAAGCTATAGAGGTCTCCCAAATTTGGAGTTCGGTGGGACTTTTGAAAGATGGCTATATTGAAGCAAGACCGTTCCGCGCGCCCCACCAAACCGCATCTCCGGTAGCAGTAATCGGAGGGGGTAGTAATCCGCGCCCTGGAGAGATAAGCCTTTCTCATCGCGGAGTTTTGTTTTTAGACGAGCTACCGGAGTTTCGCCGTGACCTCCTAGAGGCCCTCAGACAACCACTAGAATCGGGGGAGATTATTATCTCGCGTGTACGAGGAAACATTACCTTTCCTGCGCGCTTTATTCTCGTAACCGCTATGAATCCATGCCCATGCGGATTTTGGGGAGACGAAGAAAAAGAGTGTACCTGTAGCGCTCACGAAGTGTTCCGTTATCAGAAAAAAATCTCAGGGCCACTCCTTGACCGCATTGATATTCAAATTAATGTCCCGCGCGTAAAACTGGAAGAATTAAAGAAAAAACCAGCCCAAAAAGAGGAGCTCAGTCGACTTGTAGTGGGCGCGAGGGCAAGGCAAACAGAGCGATTTAAAAAAGTAGGAAGTGACAATCTAACAAACGCGGAGATGTCATCAAAAGAATGTGAAGAGCTGATTGACATAAGCGACGAAGCGGACGAATTTGTCAAAACGATTTTTGATAAATACCCCATCTCCACCCGCGGATACTACAGGCTACTAAAAACCGCCCAAACCATTGCCGACATAGAGGAAAGCGAACAAGTTAAACAGCCTCACATAGCTGAGGCGTTTCAGCTAAGAATTAGAGAAGAATAAAAAGGTTGAAGTTGTTGAATCGCTTTGCTTGTTCGATCGCCGCACTCGCGACTTGTTCGAGACGTTGGATCGGCACCTGCGGCACCTCGTTGGAAATGTCAGAACTATTGGAAATCACCGGTTCCAACAAGCACCGCGATCCGGCAATTCGAACAATTCCAACAAGTAAACTTATAGTTTACCTAGCAAACGGATTCTGCGCCCCCGTCACACCAAAGTGAACATGGCATCCAGCTGAGCCGTGAACTCGCCCAGTATTTCCAATTTTTGCGATAATGTCCCCTTGGGAAACTATATCTCCAATCGAAACCAAGTTTAGGGAGTTGTGCGCATAAAAGGTTTTTGTATTGTTTGCGTGCTCAAGTTGGATATACCCACCATACCCTCCACTCCATCTACTAGGACTCCCAGTACTTATAACAACTCCGTCCGCTGCCGCAAGAATTGGAGTACCGCAAGCGTCCGAGAAATCAACCGCATTTCTTTCATGTAAGTGCCCCCAGTTCCAACCACTATCAATAGGCCGAGAGAAATATCCAGTAATCAATGGCAGGTGGCTGCCCCTATACACCGTTGATGTCTTTTGTGGCTTCGCATGGGGCACAATTACAACATCGCCAACGAGGGACACATTGTCATTAAATGTTTTAATCTCCCCGAGCTCCACATCGTACATCGTAGCTATTGAGTTTAGCGTCTCCTGTTCTCTAATTTTATGTAAAACCCCCGAGACAGGAAGAATAATAATCTCCTGACCGGGCTGGATAAGGCCCGTGTCCTCAATATCGTTTGCCCAAATAATTGTATTTACTGATATGCCATACCGGGCGGCGATTGTAGAAAGCGAGTCCCCATCTTTAATACGATACTGCAAAAGTCCATTGCGAAGCGGCCTTGTGTTCTCGGCGAGGCTTGCTGTGTTTAAAAAAGAGCTTTTCTCAATAATTACGAATCCGGCAAAGTTATGATCCGAACCCAGGGTCGTAGGTCCAAACGCGCTAACAAGAGCAGGACCCTCAAGCTGGAGAGAGCCCTCAACTTGCGTCAATTTTTCCGCAATATCTGCGTTGCGCAACTGCGCCAAAGAAGCTTGCTCTGTATAAAAGAAACCAACACCCATAAAAACAAAAGAAAGCACAATAAGGGCGGGGGGCGTTGCCTTTAAGTTGACTATTAACTTGTGTAGTATGCTACTAATAGTCCTAGTATGATATATACAAATGGATAAAAAGCAAGCACATATGAAGATACCCCTTTCAGACCTCCAAAAAGAGGCAATTTTACACGGTTCGGGGCCCCTCTTGGTAGCCGCTGGGGCCGGCTCTGGGAAAACAAGGGTTCTTACACAGCGATTAATTCATCTTCTAGAAAGCGGAATAAGTGCAGATAAAATTATTGCAATCACATTTACAAACAAGGCCGCAAGTGAGATGAAAAGCAGAATTACTCAAGATATAAGAGTTGTAAAATCACGCCACTCATCGAACCCGTCCAATTCTAACAATTCCGACACCCCCAACATCTCCAACGGCGCCTTAGCGCCTCAAATGCCCTTTGTCGGAACTTTCCATTCATTTTGCGCAAAGATACTCAGAGAAGAAGCAAAAAAACTAGGACGCGACTCAAACTTCGTAATTTTTGATAGTAATGATTCAAAAAAAATAGTTCGCGACCTTGCAAAAGAAATGGACTTATCGGGTGATAAAAAAACCGTTCCAAAATTAAGAAAATCTATCTCAAGAATAAAAAATAAATTACTTGACATCAAAGAATCTGACGAAAAAACACGAGCACTTTACGAAGCATACGAAAAGGAGCTTAAAAAACAAAATGCGTTTGATTTTGATGATTTAATTGAAAAGGTTGTCCGTCTTTTCAAAGAGCACTCGGAAATCTTAAAAAAATACCAAAAAAAATATTCATATGTGCTGGTTGATGAATATCAAGACATAAATGAAGCTCAATATATACTCTTAAAGTATCTCTGCAAAGAACATGGCAATATCAATGTCGTGGGAGATGACCAACAGAGTATCTATGGGTTTCGATGGTCAAATTTTACAAACTTCCTGAATTTTGAAAAAGACTGGCCTGAAGCAAAAATTGTAAAATTGGGACAAAATTATCGCTCCACTTCAAATATAGTAAATGCCGCAGCATCGGTTATTAACAATAACAAACTCCAACGACCTAAAAAACTCTTCACGGAAAATAAGGAAGGTAGTTTTGTGCAAATTGTAGGCACAAAAAGTCAGGAGGAGGAGGCGGATACTGTTATAAGAAGATTAGTAGAGGGTAATGTTGAAAATGATAAAGCGATTTTATACAGAACCAACGCCCAATCACGCGCAATTGAAGCTGCGCTTAATCTAAACTCAATCCCATATGAGATTTTTGGAGGCATCACCTTTTATGAAAGAAAAGAAATAAAAGATATTATCTCTGCGCTAAGGTATGCAACAAACCCAAAAGACAAAATAAGTCGCGAACGGATTGAAAAAACTTTCAGAAAATCTGTTTCTGGAGAACTTCTAGACAATCTCCCTAAAATGGCTCAAAGTCTGACAATTTTGGAGTTGTTAGGATACTTTTTGAAAATTACAGACTATTTTGAATTAATAAAAAAGAAGTTTGATAACGCAGAAGAGCGTATAGAAAACATAAGTGAACTTATCTATTTTGCAGGAACATTTGATAATTTATCAGAATTTATAGAGCGAGTTTCCCTGCTCCAAGCCACAGATAAACTAGATAAATCAAGTGAACAGCCAATAAAATTAATGACAATCCACCTTGCAAAGGGGTTGGAGTTTGACGAAGTGTACCTTATCGGCGCATCCGAGGGGCTTCTACCGCACCAAAAATCTCTCTTCTCTGAAGATGACCTAGAAGAAGAGCGACGCCTCGCATATGTTGCAATGACAAGAGCTAAAAAACGACTACAAATTTCATTCTTTGGATTCGCGTCTCGGTTCCTTTATGAAATTCCATCAGAGCTTGTGGAATTTCAAGGAGCAAGCGCGCCAGAAACAGAAATTTTTATAGACTAAACTGAGCACACAGATAAAATAAAAAAGATAAGGGCAGGTAAAACGAAGATATAGGGTGAGAATGTATAATATAAAAAAGAGTAAAATAAGCGCAAATAAAGAAATGGGACAGCACTTTTTGAAAAATGTGCGAGCCCAAGATCGCATAGTAAACTCTTTGAGTATTGGGTCAGATGATATAATTATTGAAATAGGCTCGGGCCACGGTGAGTTAACCCGCCGAATTTTAGAAAAACAGCCCAAAAAATTGCTCGCGATTGAAAAAGACTCAAAGCTTATAACCTATAATTTAGAGCCTATAGCCCGCGGGGTTGATAACCTAGAAATTATTAAAGGTGACGCTCTAAAACTCATCCCTATTATTCCTAAAATCCACAACCTAATGCCTGGTACCTATAAAATAATCGGTAATATCCCATACTATATAACGGGTCGCCTTTTGCGAGAGTTGGGCGAGCTTGAAATAAAGCCCCAGCTTATAATCTTGACGACACAAAAAGAAGTAGCGGATCGCATAGTAGCCGGTCCACCAAAAATGAACCTATTAGCTGCGAGTGTGCAGTTTTGGAGTAAACCTGAAATCATACGCTATATTTCTAAAAAACACTTTAAACCCGCTCCAAAGGTTGACTCTGCGGTTTTAAAAATCAAGCCCTATCCCCCAGTAAAATCTAAGATGGATAAGGAAAATAAAGCGCAACCGAACACTAAAGAATCCAAGAGATACTACCGCTTTGTTAGAGTTTTATTTTCACAACCCAGAAAAACAATCACAAACAACATAAGCGCGGGTTTTGGTATCCCTAAAAATGAAGTTGAAAAAACCCTTGAATTACTAGATTTTAAGCCGACCTTGCGTCCTCAAAATCTTAATATTTCCGCTATTCAAACGCTTTCTCACTATTTCCCCAAAAAAGATGTATACTTTATGCGATGAGGCAATTGGAACCATTTAAAAAGGCCATAGTTGGTGTTTTTAGTCTTCTTGTGATTTTTATCGCGGGTACACAAGGGGCACATGCATTTTCACCTCTCGACAGTATAGCCGGCGCTATGGTGGCATACCTAAACTCTCTTGTTGGCGCTGCTATAGGGTTTCTTGCTGGTATTTTGTTTGGTGCAGCATCATGGCTTGTTGGTTTTACAATAGACTTGAACACAGACTTGGCGGAAAGTAGTGTTATAGCCAATGGTCATGAAATAGTATTGTCTTTAGCAAACCTTGGTATTGTAGTTGCTATAATCGCGGTAGCGTTTATGATAATGCTCCGAAAGGCTGAGGCAAAGCTACTTATAAAGCTCGTAACGGTAGCTCTTCTTATAAATTTTGGTTTTTATATAGTAACAAATATATTTATAAAGCCCGTTGATAATATAACCCGCACTATAAATGACGCGATAAACATAGGCCCAGCTGGATTTGCAGGGGCATTCTCGGGTGTTTTTAGAAATGACAACTTCATCAATCCAGTGACTCCCGAGGCTGTACGAAAGATCGCCGAAGGAGAAGGTGAGGCTGGAGGTTTTATAGGAGAGTTAGCTGATGGCCTAGTGGGAATGATGTTTTTATTCATAACAACTATTATTGGGGTTGGGTCTCTTCTTGCATTCGCGGGGATGCTACTTATAAGATATGTCGCGCTATCCATTCTTATTATTGTACTTCCAATCGCAATACTCGCGTGGGCTTTCCCAGATCTAAAAATCCCTGGGGGTAATCCATGGAGCGTGTGGGCAGAGCACTTTTTTCGCTGGCTCTTTTTCGCGCCTATCGGACTCTTTTTTATGTGGCTTGCTATTAGTATTATAGTAGACACGGGTGGCGCAGGCAGTGTTCTCAAGGCAACGGATGGCACAGAGGCTGGGTTTTTTGTTGCAATTGGAAATATGGTAGTTGTGGTGGGGTTCCTCTTGGGAGGAATTCTTATGGCAGATAAAATGAGTATCACGGGGGCCGGTTATGCTATGAAAACCGCAAAAAGGGGTGGAGAGTGGGCGCAGAAAAATGCCAAAGCAAAGGGTATCCAGGCCGCGACCTCACCGCTTAGAACAAAGCGGGGAAGAAAATATACCGAGACCCTTCAAAGAGCAGGTGAAAATCGTGGACGCATCGCAAGAACTATTAGTGCGCCTATAAGGCAACTTGGACAAGTAGCATCAACAGGAAGGCAAAAGGGTGAGGCGCTATATACACAAAGCAAGAAAGATATTGATAAAAAGACTATGGAAGAGCAAATGAAGGGAATCTCATCCATGAACTCGTATGAACAAGTTGCTGTTTTAACAAACTCCCAAGAAGCTAGGTACTCTGCGGATGTAAAATTACGGGGCGCTAGAGATAGCTACTTCAGCGCTGTGAACAACCATGCGACGGGAAGAATATCTAACGCGGAACTTCAAATATTTGAAGATGAATATATGAGGAGGGGAGATCAATTAGGCGAATTAGACAGGCTAATAGGACAAGTTCCTGAGAGGATTAGAGATTCTTTCGAAGACGCGCAAAGAGCATATGGCCAACACGAAACGCCTATGAGAAAGAAGAAAGAAGCGGGTGACTTCGAGCCACCACCTAAAGATGATTAAAATATGAACACATTACACAAAGACTTACAAAATATATATAAAATGATTCCGTTGTGGGAGCCTAGCGTGGGGGGTGCGTTAGATGCTCGTGATTACAATAATCTAGAAAACAGCCTTAAAGGCTTTTTAGAAGGCTTAGGTGTAGAAGAATGGGGCAAAATATATTGGGGCGGCATATTAGAAGGTATCCCATCTATAAAGGGCAGTGTGGGTGAGCAAACCTGGGAACAGGAAGTTCTCCCGGTTATCGGTAGGGCTATTATAGGCGCGGCATCAACTGAAGCACTTGTTATAACTTATGCGTCTCTAGAAAAGCAATTTAAAAATTTCCACGAGATAATAATAAACTCCATCCAAGGAAAGTCTTATGAGCAAAAAACTGAATGGCTAAAAATAAACCGACCCGAAATCCTTAATTTTTATAAAAAAAATATAATTGGCCTTAGAATAAATCTTGAAGAAAAAACACTTCTCACTGAAAATCGATATGAAGAATTTAGAAACCTACCAAAGCGCTCAAAGCTTGCGCTACTTTCACCAAAAACAAGTAAGGATTTGGTAAAAATAACCGAAAAAAATCACATATCAGAAGAGGGATTTTCTCATATCTCTGCCTTAGTGGGTATGGTTATTTTAAGAGAAATAAGCGCAAATAATCTAATAGAAAATATCCAAGAGAAGGTGGGTATAGATAAAAGAATCGCAAAAACTATAAGTGACGAAATAAACGCAAAGGTTCTTACTCCGATATTCTCAGACTTAAAAACACAACAACCCATCCCACACACAAACCAATACACGCCAGAACAACAACAAACAACACATCAGGCACCCATACAAGACTTGGTGAGAATGCGCCCCACAGAAACACCTCAAGGTGATGCTATCTCACCCACACACCAATCGCCCATTCTAGACTCGCCAACGCCACAGACCACACCAACAACACCACGCAACACAACAGATAAAGATTTACCCGCACCAGAACCCCCAATTTTGTCTCCGACAACCCACCCCGCTTCACCCGATAAGATCGAAGAGTTAGGAGAACAAAATAAATCCCGACCACAAGATGGTCGAGACTCCTCAATTTTCGAGCCAAATCAGGAAACTAATTTAGAAAAAATTGGGACAACCCCGCACACTATATCTCCCGATAAACCGAACAAACTCGCACCCGCACCACAACAAACCCCACCTCCCACGCCCCCCGCGCCGAGTAACTCAAGTAAACCAGCTTCCACTCCAACACCCCAGAAAAACAAAAAAGAGGAGCCAAGCGCTCCCGCTCCATTTATTATACGAGAGCAAAGTGAACCAGAAAAAGCGCAAGCCCCAAAGGGCAATGACATATTGATGCGACCATACTTTTTCAAATCACCAAGCAACGATTCCAAGCAAGAGATAGAAGATGAACCTATATCAGCTAGGGTTGAGTTGGGTGATAAAAAGGAGAAAAGAATAAAGAAAAAGAAGCGTGGGCGCGCAGGTAAAGAAAATGTAAGAGTTGTCAATTACCAAACACCAGAGATTAAGGTTGATCCATTTGCTCCTCGGAGCAAAACCGAAGGAAATAAGGAAATCCACCAAAACAACATCGTAGACTTAAAAGACCTACCAAAGTAAATGAGCTTCCACACCGAAAGTGTAGTACAAGCGAATTTACCCTCGCCCCCTATGCCCACAGACAAACCATAAAGATATGATTAAGAAGCAAGAAAACGCAAAAGTAAGGATTCTAGATACCTTGAGCCCAGGGGGCGGGGTGTTCAATCTTACAGTTGCTCAAGTGTCGCTATTAACATACGCTTGTTTTCGCAAGTAAGATTGGCATGCAATTTCAAGTACCACAATTTATAGAAACTGAGGATAAAATCGTGGGGCCATTAACCCTTAGGCAATTTGCGTTTACCGCAACCGCGGGAATAATTTCCGCATTGCTTTTTTTAGTTCTTGAAACTACACTATGGCTTCCTATAACAATCGTATTGGGTATGGTCGCAATAGCGCTTGCATTTGGTAAACTAAATGGCAGGCCACTTAGTGTTTATGCTTCGTCTCTTTATAGTTCCATCTGGAAGCCGAAAATCTATGTATTCAAGCCAAGCACCAAAGAGGGTGTAATCACGCAAGACACAAGCTCGGTAATTAAAGAAAAAAAGAAATTTTCACTTCCAAAACTTTCAAAATTATCAAAGGCGCAAAAACGAAAAACACCCAAAACTCCACCAATAATACCAGGGGTGGCTGAGCACGAAAAGGTTGTGGTAAAAGAACAAGTAAAGAGCGCAGATAAAGAACCACTAAAGAGAGAAGAATTGAAAAAAGAATATGAATTGCCAAGCGAGGAGGCACATAAAATAAAATTACCAAGCGAAAACACGCGCAAAGTAGATCCACTAAGAGCAACATCCCCAGAACCAAAGCTACCTGAGACACCAGTCTCATCGTTTGGAGGTATAAAAAATTTACGAGAATGGATGGCAACATCAAAAAATGCAATTCCAAAAAGAGAAAAACCACTTCCAAGAGATTTTGGAAAAACAAAAGAAAGACTTAAGGATAAATATGAAGTTGTCCGCTATATAACAGGAGAAAGAGAAATGGCGAAAAGAGTAGACTATAGAAAATCTTAATAAAATAGTATTTAGTTATATAATTATATTATGGCAAAAACACGCGCAACCGCCAGAACTCAGGACATCATCGGTATAGAATCTATAAAAGATGGTGTTGTTGTACTCCCTGGTGGAGAGCTCAGAAAAGTAATCCTAGTGGATGGCATAAATTTTGATTTGAAGTCTGACGACGAGCAGAAATCTATTATCCACGCATACCAAAGTCTATTAAATACAATGGATTTTTCAATACAGATAAACATACACTCCAGAAAACTAAACATCGATGGTTATCTTAAAAATCTAGAAACGAGACTAGATAGTGAGACAAATGATCTTCTAAAAACTCAAGTTGAAGAATATATAGAATTTGTTAAGTCCTTTGTCGGCGAGAACACCATAATGGCAAAAGTTTTTTCTGTTGTGATCCCATACGATCCTGTCACAATCAAGGGAACTAAACACAGATTATTACCCGATATTTTTAAAAGGGGGAATAAGAATGATAGTGATGGTGATGGTGATGGTGATGGTGATGGTGATGAAATAAAACAAGCTCACCTTGAACAGCTACAACACCGTACAGAGGAAGTGGTGTCAAATCTAAGGCAAATTGGCCTGCGTGCACTGCCATTACAAGACCCTGAGTTAATAGAGCTTTATTATAATTTTTACAATCCTGAAATTATAGAAAAAAGAGGTGCTGTTGTGGGGCAACGCGGGACAGATGATGGATTGAATATAAAAGATATTGTTGCGCCAAAAACCGTAGAGATAAATAGCAACTATTTAAAAATTGGTGATAAATTCACAAAAACTCTTTTTATTTTTAATTACCCAAGATATCTTTCAACTTCATGGTTTTCTCCTGTAATAAACTTTCCTGACCTTATTGATATATCAATATTTATCCACCCCACCGACACTGGGGTCGCGCTTAGAAATCTAAGGAAAAAAGCGGCTCAAGTTGAGTCCCAAATTACAAGCTCGCACGAAAAAGGAATGGTTCGTAACCCACAGCTTGAAACCGCATTAAAAGATATAGAATCTCTTAGAGACTCTCTGCAACAATCCGAAGAAAAATTGTTTAGTGTTGGTGTATATATAACAATACACGCAGAATCACTAAAAAAACTAAATGGGCTTGAGGCAGATATAGTGGGTATCCTTGATAACAAACTCGTTGGCGTAAAGCCGGCGAGTTTTGAACAACTCAAAGGATTTCGTTCTGTTGTACCCATAGGGACTGATGAATTAAAAATTCACACACCACTAAACTCGGGGCCCCTATCATCGCTTTTTCCATTTGTATCACTAGAGCTTACATCTGATGAAGGTGTTATGTATGGAATCAACCGACACAACAATACGCTTATTATTTTTGACAGGTTTGGTCTTGAAAACGCAAATATGGTGATTTTTGGCAAGGCGGGCTCAGGAAAATCATATGCAGCAAAGCTAGAAATTTTAAGATCTATGGTTCTCGGATCAGACCTTTTAATAATAGACCCAGAAAACGAATATCAAGCCATCGCTGAGGCGGTAAATGGAACTACATTTAATATATCCATAGACTCGGAAAGTAATATAAACCCGTTTGATGTACCAAAAATATCCGAGAGTGAAACGCCAAGCGAAACCTTAAAATCACACATTGTAAACTTAACAGGACTCCTAAAGCTTATGCTAGGCTCTGTGTCATCAGAGGAGGAGG
Organism: uncultured Candidatus Saccharibacteria bacterium; assembly: GCA_964565105.1. GTDB lineage: Bacteria > Patescibacteriota > Minisyncoccia > UBA6257 > Colwellbacteraceae > CAZMCG01. The sequence goes on along the minus strand of CAZMCG010000015.1, from coordinate 4,781 downwards.
CGCTTTTGGATCAAGCTATAACAGAGACATATGCATCCCACGACATTACCCCAAGCTCGGGGTTTGAGGGTAAAAACCCTCCACTTTTAGAGGACCTAGAAACAGTATTGAGAAGTATTGATGGAGGAAAAGATATGGCAAATAGATTGTATAGATTTACCAAAGGGAGTTATGCAGGGTTTATAAATAGGCCAACAAATGTAAATATCAACAACAGACTTGTTGTTTTTTCCATCCGTGACCTTGAAGAGGAGTTAAGGCCAATAGCAATGTATATAATTTTAAATTATGTCTGGAATCTTATAAGGTCCGAGCTTAAACGAAGAATTATGGTGGTCGATGAAGCGTGGCTTATGATGAAATATGAAGACTCCGCTTCGTTTTTGTATCGTCTAGCAAAACGATCAAGAAAATATTATCTTGGGATAACCGCAATCACACAAGATGTTGAGGATTTTCTCAATTCTCCCTATGGTCGCCCGATTATTACAAACTCATCTCTACAACTCCTCTTGAAACAATCGCCCGCAGCGATAGATATGGTTGGTAAAGCGTTTAATCTGACAAATGTAGAGAAAAATTATTTACTAGAAGCTGAGGTTGGAAGTGGCTTGTTTGTGGCGGGTCTCAAGCACGCGGCAATACAAATTGTCCCATCCTATTTTGAAGATAAACTCATAACAACGAACCCTGAAGAAATTTTAGAAGATCGTGAAAATGAAAAATGATAATAGTTGGAGTTTTGTACCCCAAAGATAGTGGTCCAGTATTAGTAGATAATGAAAAAAGTGGAGAAGGGTAAAGAGGAAATCGCAGACTTAAATTTCAAGCGAAATGAGCACGAGCGCAAAAAGGTGCGGATTGTTGAGATAATAATTGTAAGTATACCAGTTGTTTTAACAGATCTTGTTGAATTTTTCCTTCCAGGAGTGGGGATGCTTATCGGTATTCCAATCCAAGGTTTTATTATTTTGTGGGCGTTTTTAAGAAGGTTGCATGGGAGGATTGAAATAAAACTTATTGCCGGATTAGTGACTGACAAAGTCTTGGGTGGAGTCTTGCCGATTATGACAATTGTGTTGTGGGTTTTAATTTGGCTAAACAACCGTTTTTCTAAAAAGCAGATTAAAAAAATTACCGATATATTAACCGGTCATATAACATAGCGTAGCCGAGAGAACAACTACTCAATGGGGGTTACAACAACATATCTCCCCTTGTACTCACCAGTGCTCTTGGTTTCAACATCCGGCCTTATCGCAAGCTCTGTGTGGATAAGTCGCCTCTCATACGCGTTCATCGGCGGTAGCCCAATCGGCTTGCCAGTCGCAGACGCCTTTGTTGCCGCGGCTTTTGCGAGCTTTACGATAAGGTGCTCCCGCTCTTTTCTGTAGTTGTTTATATCAACCACAACGAGGGGGCCCTCATCATTCTTTTTTGCTATAAGTCTCGCAATTTTATTTATATTAAAAACAAAAAACGGCAACTCCTCCTGAGAGATTCCTTTGTCATTTATAATAATTGAAATTTTATTAGATTCATCATCTGGGCTTATACTAAAAAAGTCCCTAAATCCCATCAACTCAATTAATTTATTTATTTTGCTTCTTGTTTCCTTCATGCTCTTTATCAACTGATTTATTTACTATCACTTGCTGCATTATAGAGAAAAGAGTGCTAGTAAGCCAGTAAAGTGCAAGGGCTGCTGGAAATTTTACCAAAACCACAAGCGCGATAACGGGACCTACAAAAACAATCATTTTAGTTGCGCGCTGCATAGCGTCTAGTTCTCCAGAAGCCGTTTTAAAAGCGCGAGTAAGAGCGAGTTTCCCCTGAAAAAATTGTGCAATGGCGGTTATAATTGCCATCGGAACACTGGCCACACTCAATAAAATAGTCCCCAAAAACACTTGATTCAATTCTCCTGGGTTCGATATAAATGGATATAAAATTTCCAATGCTTCGGGGGAAAATCCATTTGTAAATATCCTGTATAACGCAAAAAGAATTGGTAGTTGAATAATTAACAATAGAAATGGGGTAAATGGGTTGATTTTATTTTTTTGATAAAGACCCATCAACTCTTTTGTCTGCGCCTCGCGATCATCTTTGTGCTTACTACGAATCTTTTTGATTTCTGGCTGTAGGTTTTGCGCAACTCTTTGATGCTTTGCGGTCTTATGAAAAAGAGGATAAAGGATAAGCCTCACTAAAATAGTAAGAAATATAATCGCAACACCAAGATTTTCAAAAGCAACAGTGCCATACAAAAAAATAAGGGCATTAAAAAGTGGTGTATATAAAATTATATCAAAAATATTCATCTATCTAAATGCTTTTTTAACCTCTAGTTTGAGTGTGTCTAATTTATCGGTGGGCACGGACTTTACTATAACAAGATAGTCTGTGTTTTTGTTTTTATTTTTCTGTGGATGGACTGCGCGCAAAACAGTTCGTTTTATTTTATTTCTATGAACAGCCCCCTTAGCCACTCCGCGACCAACAAGAACACCAACGCGATCCCATGAAAGATTGTTATAGTTTTTCTTTACAACTATAAAGCGGCCGCGAAACATTGTACTACTTGTCTTTGGAAATTGATGAATTGGTGTCCTTTTCTTCTTCGCGAGCATCATACGGTTATACGCTTTCGCCCTTTTGCGCGCCTTCTTCTTATAATTCCCCTACCACCTGGGGAGCTTATTCTTTTGAAAAAGCCATGCGACCTCGCCCTTTTTCTCTTTTTAGGTTGATATGTTCTTTTAGGCATAGTGGGATTTATTATACTCTCAATGTGTGAGGTTGTTAAGAGGGTGTTTTATACAATGCAAGATGCGTAAATCGTTCACGGCGTTCAAGGCCGGACCTTGGGTAAATGGGGTCAGCCACTATTTATCCCATTTAACCATTTAACTTATCTTTTTAAATTTTTGCGCTAAGTTTATCATAATCGCTTGAAATACAAATATAATCGTCAAAATGTGACGATAGATCTTTAGTCAGCACCTTTTTGCGAAGTTTGTAGGTGTTGTAATGTACCATAGCCCCTAGATATGAATTCATACAAGCTAAAAATTGCCCCTGGGCTTGCTTGGAAAATTCATGCCGTCCTTCTTCTAAAAAGTCATTCCAATATTCAATCTTTTTATAAAAATTTCCCTTAGTTTGATTGCGAATATAAATACGGTGAGACTTTATTATTACCCCCAAGAAATCTACTCCTCTGAAATAATGCTGAAGATATATCTTTTTAGGATGAATTTCAAGAAAAAGTTTGTCCTGTAAGTATTTTCTCAAAATCGGGACTATAAATTTAAGATATTCTTTATCTTGGTGAACAATCACAAAGTCATCCACATACCGTCCGTAATACTTGCAACCAAGTTTATGTTTAACAAAATGGTCAAAGTCATTAAGATAAACATTACTAAATAGTTGTGAAGTTAAGTTACCTATAGGCATTCCCCTGTTTTTTTCGGCATAAAATAGACTCTTGGACTTAGGTAGGCCTATCCAGTCTTCCCTTGTTCCCTTTAGGCGACAGTCTTTGATATGGTTATGAAATACGGCCTGGTGAATAAGGCGTAAAACTAAATCAACGTCAAACCCTGCCTCCTCCCTAAAACGATTTACTGTTTTCTCAACTTTTTGAAACAAAACAGTATGATCTATGTTCATAAAATATCCTTTAATATCTAATTTAAGAACATAGCAATCCCGGCTATAGTTAGAGGAGCAAGAGCGAATAAAGTGATCTAATCGCTTTACGCCATACGAAGTCCCCCTACCAACCCTACAGCTATAGCTGTCGTTAATAAACAAACGCTCAAAAAACGGACTGATATAGTTATAGATAAGGTGATGAACTATCCTATCTCTAAAATCAGCGGCAAAAACCTCTCTTTGAATCGGCTTAAATGATATAAAGCAAAAACTCGGCCTTATTTTATATTTCCCGCTTATAATCTCCTGATAAAGTTCAAAAAGTTTTCTCTCATAATCAATTTCAAAGGCCAAGGAGCTTTTTGTGTTGCGCTTGCCTTTTCTGGCGCTATAATACGCCTGAAATAAATCGTATAAAAGTTTTTTAGAATCCACACTCGTTAATAGCATTAAATAGATTAAACAGAACCGACCCGTTTAAACAGGTCGGTTCTGTTATAAAAACCAGTCCTCAAGACAACGGACAGAAAAGCCGTTAGCCTGGGAATTATCCCAGCGGTTAACTGACGCCATCGTGGAATTCAAGTTCCGATTCCAAGCATTGGCACCAGAAACAGAAGACGACCAGACCCACACGTTCGTAGTGCGATTGCCAAACGTACCAGACGTGGTGCGGTTACCCGCAAGAAGCCCGCTGCTAAAATAATCATTTTATTCTTTTTACCCTCCTTGGACGAAGAGTAAAAATTAGATTCCTCGCCCACAAGAAGCGAGAAGATTATTGAACTGATATGGCACGCTCGCCCCTGCCGTAACAAAGAGCAACTCCGGCCAGCTTCACTTACCTAATTTTTGCCAAGCGCTTAGCTGTTTAGAAACAGACTCAATATTTTCATTGAGCTGCACGAATCTTTTAAGATTTATCTGCTTCAAATCCTTCAATAATCTCAAGAGCAAACGAATAACTTCTATATTCTCTCTGGCTTGTTGGATTATCTTTGTTTTGGAATAACTGCTATTAGCCCGATAGATGTTGGTAATCATGTCTACTGTTTCTTTTTTAATACTCTCTCCAATGGTGTATTTATATTCTCGGTTCAAATCCTTGGTAAAGCGGA
>CAZMCG010000014.1:6903-16709 GCA_964565105.1 uncultured Candidatus Saccharibacteria bacterium | reverse complement strand
AAATTTGTGTATCAACTACATATTAACGACTTACAAGGTCGTTAAATTGAATTGTACACAAACCCACCCAGGTGATACGCGATTGGTCAGAGACCCTTCTGTGACCAATCGCGTATAAACCACGACTTAGAAACGATAAAAGCCCTATAACAGAACCGACCTGTTAAGGCTGTTAAAAACTCAACGGCTCAACGCCGTTGAGCCGTTGGCTCTTTTAAAACATAACAGGACCGACCTGTTAAAAATTGTATAAGCCCTCCTAATAGGCAAAGCCTATTAGGCACTATGAGACCCCCGTCGAGTTCCATTACAAGTACCACAATGTGTTACCGAGGTACTCATCTTTAATAAAAACTTGACAACAACCAACAAGCTATATATAATACAGGAACATCTAGACTCTTATATGAACATGAACGCCCCCACCTTCAGCTCTATTGCTTAGTTTTTCTATGAAAACAACCTAGAACTACAAAGAGTGTGTAGCCAAAGAAGAGTGTAGTGCGAAATAAATTTACAAACTCGTTTATCGAAAAAAATAGCGCACGACTTTATAATAATTTAAAGCCGATAATGCCATATATACCCAGAAAAGAACAATGGCAGAGGCTGTGTATACACGGAATTAACAAATAATCACAAAGGGTAAAACAGCAATAAAAAGACAATAAGACTATTTACGCTACTTAAAACATAATCAATAAAAATATTGAACTAAGGGGGTAAAAATAAAAAAGAAGTATCTGGAATCTAGAGTTAGTAAGGAATACTCGAGGTCGTTAGTGCAAGTAGTCCTTCTTCCTGGGACTGTCGCCAAACTCCATTTCTATGACGAAATTAGTAAACACATAGACCCAAGAGGCCTATGCCCACAAGAACACAGGAACTCAAATCCCCTCGAGGGTACAACAAAAAATTAAGTCGAAAAATAAACATAAAAAACTAAGTAAAAAAACTACATGTCACAAACAAAAAAGATAGTCTCACTAAAAGCTCCCTCAAATACGGAGCAAGCCCCACACCACAACTCCCATAAACAGGCTCCCACTAGAAAACGTCAAACGCCTTTCGGCGGGCAAGCGGGGCAGACTTCTCAACGAACTTCCGCAAAAGGCGGGCGAGTAGAGCAAGTAGATAAAAAAACAAGTCCATCAGTCGCAAGAAAGGCGACTCATCCTCGTGCGCACAAATCTCCGGTAAAAAAGAATACCGCAAAAAGACCTGATGCGGTTCGCATCGTTAATCTTGGAGGACTAGAGGAAATCGGACGCAATATGTCCTATATAGAATATAAAGATGAAATTGTAATTATTGATATGGGCTTCCAATTTCCAGGAGAAAAAACGCCTGGAATTGACTATATCATCCCAAACATAACAGACTTAATACCAAAAAAAGACAAGATACGCGCGGTTGTTATAACCCACGGGCACTATGATCATATAGGCGCAATCCCGTATCTTATCGGTAAGCTTGGTAATCCTCCGATATATACACTAAAACTTCCAAAAGCAATTATAGAAAAACGTCAGGAGGAATTTGTGAATTCCCCAAAGCTAAACACGATAGAAGTAAAATACGGAGACAAAAAGAAAGTTGGAGAGCATATAGAGCTTGATTTTTTTGGCGTTGAACACACAATCCCCGACTCTATGGGTGTTGTCATTAAAACTCCCGTCGGAAATATTGCTCACTTTGGCGACTTTCACTTGGATCGCGATAAAGACGGAAATATTTATCGCGCAAAAGAGATGGAGCGTATTGGAGAAATGGGCATCCACACACTTATGATGGACAGCACGAGCGCACTTGTGCCTGGAATCGGTATATCCGAACACAAGGTTGTTGAAAATCTGGAAAAGTTATTTACGGACGCACGAGGTCGTGTTGTGGTGGCTACTTTTTCCTCTATGCTCACACGTATCGGTGAAATTATCAAAATTGCCGAGAAGATGGACAAAAAGGTTATTATAAACGGCCGCTCCATGAAGCAGAACGTACAGATTGCTAAGAATCTCGGCTATTTCAAGTTTAGAGAAAATACCATTATACCAATACAGGACATGGGCAAGCACAAGGATGACAAAATAATGATTATCTCAACCGGTGCACAAGGAGAGCCCAATGCGGGTCTCATGAGAATCGTAAACGGTAATCATAAGCACATACAAATTAAAAAGGGTGATACATTCATTTTCTCGTCCTCAGTTATCCCCGGGAATGAAGCAAGTGTCCAAAGCCTCACAGACAACATCGCGCGTCAAGGAGCTATTGTATACAACTCGCAACTTGTAGACATACACAAAGGGGGGCATGCACCACAGGAAGATCTGAAAATTATGATGAAAAAAATTAAGCCCAAATTTCTTGTTCCCGTACATGCCTATTATCATTTTCGCTATGTAGCCGGTCAGTTGGGTGTACAGGTGGGCATACAAGAAAAAAACATCAGGCTTGTGGATAATGGAGACGTGATGTATCTCACGAAAGACAATATAGAAGTGGAAGATGAGGGAATAGATACAAGTTATGTGATAGTGGATGGATTGGGCGTAGGAGATGTTGAGGAGGTTGTCCTGCGCGATCGCCTAATGCTTGCAGAAGAAGGAATGATTGTTGTTATCGCGACAATAGATAAAAAAACGGGCAAGTTGATTAAAAACCCAGATATAATTTCGCGGGGCTTCATATATCTGCGTGAAAATCAAGAATTCTTAAAGGAAATGCGCATGAAAATCAAAAGTATCGTAAATCGCATTCCCAGCAATAAACAGGTTGAGTCAGATTACATAAAAGCACTTATAAGGGACCAGGTTGGGCGACTCGTCTTCAAAAAAACACATCGCCGACCGATGATACTGCCGGTTGTTATAAAGACCTAGGGTCCACTTATACTTACCCAAAGATAACAAAACCGTAACAAGACCGATCTTTTAAGGTGTGCATTTTTTTGTCATTTGCCCTTATAATAAACTTATGGCAAAGAAAATTATTGTAAGTGGACTGAAGCCCTCGGGTGAACTTCATATAGGAAACTATCTTGGGATGCTCAAGCAGGCGACCGCCCTGCAGGATAAGAACTACGATGTTTTTTATTTCATCGCCGACTATCACGCGCTTACTACAAAATACGCTCCCAAAGAAAAACGCGAAGAAATTTTTAACATGGCGGTGAACGCCCTATCTGTCGGTCTCAACCCTAAAAAATCAGCACTATTTATCCAGTCTCATATCTCAGAGCACACTAACCTCGCATGGATTTTAAATAACATAACTTCGACCGGCGAGCTCTCCCGCATGATTGAGTATAAAGAGAAGATAGCCGAAGGGCATGTCCCAAACGCGGGACTATTCACATACCCCGTACTTATGGCCGCCGACATTTTAATCTACAACGCAGATTTTGTTCCAATCGGTGACGACCAACGCCAGCACTTGGAACTCACGCGTAGAATTGCCCGTGCGTTTAATAGCCGCTTCGAAAAAACTTTCAAAGAACCAGAGGGCTTATACACCCAAACACCTCGTGTAATGAGTCTATCCGACCCGACAAAGAAAATGTCTAAGTCCATTCCAAAGGGGTGCCTATTCCTCTCTGACTCGCCAGGGAAAATCAAAAAAAAAGTTATGTCCGCAACGACCGATTCGCAAAAAGCAATCGGGTATGATCCTAAAAAACGCCCCGGAGCTTCAAACCTCGTCGCGATTTACGCGGCATTCACGGAAAAAAGCACCGCTGATGTCGTAAAAGAATTTAAGGGTAAAGGGTACGCCGACTTTAAAAAATCTTTAACCGAGCTTCTTGTAGAAAAATTAAAGCCGATTCAGGAAAAGCGCAAGGAACTCATAAAAAACAGAGGGAAGGTTATGAAAATTCTCGATGACGGTGCAAACACCGCTCGCCCAATCGCACAGAAAACTCTGAACGAAGTAAAGAAAAAAGTTGGATTGATATAAAAAGACCACATCTCGCTTACTACACCCTTGCCATACCCACTCTATATTTAGCCCCTTTTACCATAGTCCCTTTGTTGCTATAGATAGTTCCGGGTGGATTGTAGATAATAAATGGAGTTTTGATCTCATAGGGGTTAAAATTTCCTCAAACCCCATATATAATAAATAAACACATGCCAAATAAAAATAATTTTGAAGAACCAAAAAAGCAAACCCTCTTTGAACGAGAGGAGGAAATTTTAAAATTCTGGAAAAAAGAGAAGATTTTTGAGAAAAGCTTAAAGAAAAACCCAAAATCAAAAACGTTCTCATTCTACGATGGCCCGCCGTTTATAACCGGTACCCCCCACTACGCGACTCTCTTGCCGTCAATCGCGAAAGACATAATCCCCCGCTACCAAACCATGAAGGGTAAGTATGTACCTCGCGTCTGGGGGTGGGACGTCCACGGCCTACCAGCAGAAAACAAAGTTGAGGAACAGCTCGGACTCAAAGTAAAATCTGATATTGAAGAGTATGGCATCAAAAAATTTGTAGAGGAGGCAAGAAAGTATGTAAGGAAGGGCTCCCTGCAGTGGCGGTGGTACATCGATCACATCGGCCGCTGGGCTGATCTAGACAACGCGTACCGCACCGATGACATCCGGTATATGGAATCCGTGATTTGGCTTTTTAAAGAGTTGTATGACAAGAACCTGATCTATAAAGGAAAGAGAGTGTTCCTCTATTGCACGCGTTGTGCGACCGTTGTCTCAAAGTTTGAAACCACCATGGATGCTGACAGCTATAGAGATGTTGAAGATCCAGCTATTACGGTCGCATTTAGGCTTAAAGAAGAGTTGGACACAGCGATTCTCGCGTGGACAACGACCCCCTGGACTCTTCCCGCGAACAATGGACTTGCCGTAAACCCGAAAATAAAATATGTAACGATAACCGACGGCACGAAAAAATATATCCTCGCGGAGCAAGCGCTTGAACGCTATCCGGAATTTAAAAAATGGAAAGTTATAAAAACGCAAAGTGGAAGGGAGTTAGCCAATAAGTCGTACAAGCCGCTTTTAAAGCCAAGTATCATTCCTAATCCTAAAAAGGATTACAAAGTCCACCTCGCAGACTTTGTTTCAACTAAAGACGGAACGGGCGTCGTGCATATAGCCCCCGCGTTCGGAGAGGATGACTTTGCCTTAGGGCAAAGAGAAAAACTCACAATTCCGTTAATTTTGGATGACGACGGAAAGTTTATGGAGTCTGTCCCTTGGGACTGGAGAGGGATATATTTCAAAAAAGCCGACCCCAAAATAATAGGAGAGCTTGACAGGCAGGGACTCCTTGTAAAACAGGAGAAAATCACGCACTCGTACCCCCACTGCTACAGATGTAGTACACCACTTATTTATATGGCGCAAGATTCGTGGCTCCTCAAAATTGATCCCATCCGCAAAAAACTTTTAGAAACGAACAAAAAGATAAACTGGGTACCTGATCACTTCGGTAAAAAAAGATTCGCGTACAACATCGAATCAGCTCCCGACTGGTCAATTTCACGCACCCGATACTGGGGCACTCCCCTGCCAATCTGGGAAACCGATGATGGTGAGCGCATCGTCGCGGGCTCAATAAAAGAAATCGAAAAACTTTCAGGGCAGAAAGTAAGGGACCTTCACCGCCCCTATATAGACGATATAGTCCTTAAAACAAAATCAGGCAAAAAAGCATACCGCGTAAAAGAGGTATTAGATGTGTGGTTTGAATCCGGCGCCATGCCATACGCGCAGGATCATTACCCGTTTGAGAACAAAGAAAAGTTTGAGCGTGAATTCCCAGCCGACTTCATAATAGAATATACGGGTCAACTTCGCGGATGGTTTTATTCTCTTCACGTTCTTTCAACCGCGCTTATGAAAAAACCAGCCTTCACCAATGTCGCGGTAACTGGAGTCTTGATGGGAAATGACGGGCGAAAAATGAGCAAATCCCTCGGAAACTATCCCGACCCGCGCACGACAATTGAAGGGTACGGCGCCGAATCGCTTCGCATGTACTTTATGGGAAGTAAAATTATGACGGGAGGAGACCTGAGTATGAATGAAAATGATGTCCGCGACGAAAGTCGTCTCTTGAGTGTTTTGTGGAACACATACAAATACTTCGTAACTTACGCAAATCTACACGACTGGCAATCAAGCAATAAAGGACTAAGAGCAGGGGGTAAATCGAAGCATGTACTCGACCGCTGGATTGTCACACGCCTCGAGCAATTTATCTCCGAGTACAGTACAGCGTTAGACCGCTTTGACTTCCAGGCCTCAACGCGCGCGATTCGCCCGTTTGTAGAAGATCTTTCAACTTGGTACATCCGCGGGAGCCGTAACAGATTTGTCGCGGGTGATAAAAACGCACTCCAAACACTCCATCATGTACTCCTAAGGTTCTCAACGGCGGTAGCGCCCACGCTTCCCTTTACGGCTGATACAATTTATAGAAATTTAACCCGCGCGACGGGCCCTCAATCAGTACACCTCCAGAACTATCCTGTGGCAAAGAAGACGACCGAAACAACGCTTTTAAAAAATATGGAAACCGTGCGCGAAGTCGCCTCAGGGGTGCACAATCTGCGGGCCGAAATAAAGCAACCACTCCGGCAAAAATTAGGAACACTTGTATTGAAAAAAGTAAGAGGGTTAAAAAGTAATAAAGAATTAATAGAACTCCTGAAGAGTGAAGTAAATGTGTTGGAAATAAAATTTGATATGCCGACGAATAAAACTTTCACGAAAACTAAAATCGGTGACGCGGAGGTATTCCTTGATAAAATAATTACCAAAGAACTGGAAGAAGAGGGATTGTTTCGGGAACTGCTACGGGCGCTCCAGAGTGCCCGCAAGGCCACGGGTCTTAGTGTGGGGCAAAAAGCCAAACTCACATACGATACGTCAAATAAAAAAATCGAAAAGATTTTCCTGTCCAGAAGGGAGGAAATTATGAAAATCGCGAACTTCAAAGAGATAACGAGGGGCAGGAGTGAGGTGGAAATCCTTGGTGGTAAAGTGAAGGTAAGAATTAGTTAAAAATTTTAAACTCCCCGGGTTCGTAGTGTAGGATGTCCAAAATATTTTCCCCAGTATTCAGTAAAATTGAATCCATCATCCAAAGCGTACCGCCGTGGCTTACAACTAAAATGTTCTCATCTTTATGATTTTTCAATACATCATCTAAAAACAACTTTGCGCGGACTTTAACATCGCTCAAACTTTCCCCATCCTCAATTGTTTTAGTAAATCTATCAATGCCGTTTTTAAAAAACTCGCGATATTCCTCTATATCTTTGCCGTCAAAAACACCCATATCAATCTCCCCCAACCGAGCGTCAAGTTTAATTTTCAAACCGAGCTTCTCGGCAATAATAGACGCAGTTTCAACAGTCCTTTTGTAGGGAGACGCATAAATAGTCCCTATATCTTTATCGTACAGCTCCTCTGCCACTCCGGTCACCTGCTCTTTCCCACGCTGGGTCAGCTTTGGCTGACGCTCCGTCTTTTCTGTTTCACCCGAGGCGATATAGCCGCTGACGTTGTGCGTCGCCTCCGCGTGGCGGAGCATATAAAATGTATTACCAGATAGGTTCATGAATAAAATCTTACCACACACTCGCGAGTTCATCTTAGTCTCAACGGAAAAGCAAAAATAAAATAGATGGGGGTAGTTTTTATCATTTGACAATCGCTTATTTCTATGATAGTTTATAATCTAGAACTTTAAACTAGATTGTTGTCAGTTTTCTGAAAATTGTATTCTATAATTTCTAGAAAACTGGCAACAACACGAAAGGAGCCAGCTATGGCACAGAAGCCATTTCACGAGTCCATTATGGACATAATCAGCCAGACGAATCCGAGGGATGTCGTGTCCTTCGTTGCTATCTGTAGCATCATTGAGGGCACAAGGATCACAAGGGGGCACGATGAGATCACGGATGCCCTAGGTCTGCTCGCCGTAAGTGGGGGGCACCAGTACATTGACGAATACATGGGTGCCATCCGAGCTCTCCAACTCGGAGCAGAGAAGGCGACCATGACGAACACCACCTGAGCCCACAGGCCCGCTCAAGAGATCGAGTCGCCCGCGGGCTCTTTCTCGTTTTAAAGCAAGCAAGTGTTCTCTCATCTGAGACTTATGAAAGGAGTATAAGAAATAAAGAAGGACTGTAGGAAAATACAAGTGTTTGAGTTTACGGCGAGTTTTGTATTTTCCGTGAAACAGAACTTCTATTATTTCTTACTCTTGTAATAGTTGTCTCTGTGAGAGAATACGAGCGAGTCCTTACGTACATAAACGAGAAGGAAAACTAGGTACTTGTATATATTTTTACTCCGAGTGAAGTACGCGCAAAAAAATTCATCCTCAAAAATGAGAATTTTCTACATTTGCTCAACCACCTCGATCCCCAAAAGCCCGAGTCCCGTTTTTATGACAATTGCAGTTTGCGCAACTAGATGAAGCCGCAAGACACGCTCGTCACCCTCGGCTTTTAAGACCGGCTCCCGTTCATAATAAGAATTTGCCTCGCGCGCAAGGTCGTGCAGATAGTTCGCAAGGTAATTCGGAAATTGATTCTCGACCACCTCCTCAATGACCCCCGGAAACGCAACGAGCTTTAGTACAAGCGCCTCATCGGACGGCTTTTCAAGCGCTTCCTTGTTTAGCTTTGGTATGCGCGATTTTTTAGATGCTCCCGCGGACAGGCCAGCTTTTCGAAGGATGCTTCGAAGGCGCACATATGTGTACTGAATGTACGGCCCTGAATTCCCTTCAAACGAAAGCATTCTGTCCCAGTTAAAAGTTATGTCCTGTTTACGGTTCTGCGAAAGGTCGTTATATTTTAAGGCACCGACGCCCACAATGCGCGCTATCTCATCTTTCTTACTCTTATCAAGCTCGGGATGCTTTTCGTTTACGATTTTCCCCGCGCGCTTTATCGCCTCTTCTATTACTTCCAAGAGTGAAATTGCTCCACCGCCTCTGGTTGAAAGTTTTTTCATGTCTTCTGAAAGAACAAGTCCGAATTTCACGTGTCGCAACTCCGCCTCACGCATTCCCAAAATGCCGGCAATCCCAAAAAGCTGTTGAAAATGAAGCGACTGTCCGTTATCCACCACATACAATATCTTATCCGGCTTATACCTCTCTATGCGATATTTGAGATTGGCAATATCCCGCGTGAGATATAAAGTCGCCCCGTCTGATTTGCGAATTAACCCCGGCGGGATGTTAAACTCATCCAAAGGCACCACCAACGCGCCCTGACTCTCTACCGCTACGCCATCCTTCTCAAGCTCTTTTATAATGCCGGGGAGCTCTTTTTCGTAATAGGCCTCGCCTATCCATATATCAAAAGAAACCCCCAAAAGCTTATATGCCCTCTCAAGCTCCTTTATAGACTCCTTCTTAAACCGAGCCCAGAGTTTTCTGTTCTCCTTGTCTCCATCCTCTAATTTTTTAAACTCCACGCGCCCTTCCTCCTCAAAGTTTGAGTTTTCATCCGCATGCTCGTGAAAGCGAATGTAAAGATCGTTCAAGGCATTTATTGGGTCTTTTTTCAGCATCTCCTCATTCCCCCATCTTTTATAAGCGGCAATGACCTTCCCAAACTGCGTCCCCCAATCGCCTAAATAATTCCAGCGGATTACTTTATTCCCCGCGAATTCATAAACATTCGCTAACGCGTCGCCGATTATGGTCGAACGCAAGTGACCAATATGTAGTGGTTTCGCGATGTTCGGCTGCGAGTATTCAACAATCACCTTTTCGGGTTTACCTCGCCTGCCCCACTTGTCCCGCTTGTCCCG
>CAZMCG010000014.1:2056-6803 GCA_964565105.1 uncultured Candidatus Saccharibacteria bacterium | reverse complement strand
AGGGGCTTTCCCCACTTCTCTCCCGCTTTTAAAATACGCTCAAACTCGTCTTGAAGTGTGTAGTGAGTCACCCAAATGTTTAAAAATCCTGCGTTGGCAATCTCTATTTTCCGGATAAAACGCTCAGGTGCATTTTTCTCTAAATGATTTTTCAAAATTTTCGCTGCTCCTGCAATATCAATCCCCTCATTACCAGCCATCACGAAAGCTGCGTTAGTTGATACATGCCCCCTTGAAGCATCAACTGCGGGTAATATATCAAAATCTATATTTCCTATTTTTTCAGAAAGAATCTTCCTTATAATCTCAAGCATTTATATGTTTATTATGGGGGCAGGTGTAGTTAATGTCTAATAGTTTAGCTCGTTAGTTAATTAGCCGGTTAGTTGGATAGCTCGTTAGCTTTTTAGCTATTTAGTGAGATATACTTAGATAGGATGAAGAACTTAGCTCTAAACAAGCGAGCGCGTTTTGATTATGAAATTCTCGAGACAATCGAGGCTGGTATCTCGCTTCTCGGTTTTGAGGTAAAGGCGACTAAGGCGGGGAAAATTAACCTATCGGGAAGCTACGCGCAAGTGAAAGGTAATGAAGTCTGGCTCATTAACGCCACCATTGGGCCCTACCAACCGAAAAACACCCCAAAAGACTACGACCCAGAACGAACAAGGCGCCTGCTCCTCACTAAAAAGCAAATCCAAGCACTGACCGGCAAAACGCACGAAGCGGGCTTGACTTTGGTGCCTCTGCGGGCGTACATTAAGGGTCGCCTGGTGAAAATTGAGTTGGGCCTTGCACGGCACAAGAAAAAGCACGACAAGAGAGAAGTTATCAAAAAGCGTGATGTGGATAGAGAAATTCGCAGAAATTTGAAAACTAAATGACTCACACCGTCTACGTTCTCTATAGCCACAAAGACCATAAGCTGTATGTTGGGTGCACAAGTAACCTACAGAATCGCTTGAAAAAGCATCGGGATGGTCATGTTAAAGTGACCAGCCATAGAAGGCCACTTAAATTAATTCACCAGGAACAATTCGAAGATAAAGCAGATGCCTTTAATAGAGAGCGATTTTTAAAAAGCTTATGGAGTGGTAGAGAAAAGAAGAAGATATTGCAAAAATATCTAGACAGCGTAAAGTCTAAATAGGGGCTAAAACAATTCCTACGGGATTGTTCGCCCGAAATTAGGCTAAAGCATCTCGGAGAGATGCTCGCCCGATCAATTGTAAGGTAATTGATTTAGGGGGGCGATCGGCTTTGATAGATACCTGACTGCAAAAATCGCACGCAGAGCCGGATAACTCTTTAAACTTTCCAACTGATTACGTGCAGATAAACACGTATCGGCGTTAGCATACGCTTAACGCCTGCCACCTCCTGAATGTCTGAATAGGGAGTGCTGGCATCATAACCTCGGACTTACCAAGTACTCTTTGACCAGGAGCACTTGGAACACACTTCGGTCAAAACCTTTTAGTTTTTCGCTTGGTTTAATCTAAAAGGGGGTTTATAACCAAGCTAAGCTTGTAGAAATTTTTGCATGAAGTAGCTACACGCGAGTTCGATTCTCGCCGCCTCCACCGCGTCAAACGCGGTTCCACCACCAGGAACTGCGAGCGGACGCGGTGAGCCACGTTTGACCACGTCTGACGTGGTTTGACGTGGCCACTGCTTCGCAACAAAATATAGACATGTTTTATGTCTACATTTTATTTTCAGAAAAAGACCGAGGTCTTTATATTGGATTTACCACCAAGCTCGAGGAGAGAGCTAAGCAACACAAAAACGGTGAAGTCATTTCAACTCGACATAGACGCCCGTTGCGATTAATTCATTTCGAGGCCTTCCTCACAAAAGAAGATGCAAAAGCAAGAGAGAAGTACTTAAAAAGTGGCTACGGTCGCCAGCAATTAAAGTCACAGCTAAAACAGTTATTTAAAAAGCTTGATATCCGATAGTGTTGATGAGTAGTGAGATAGCGAAGCGCTCCCACCCCCAACCTAAACCATCCAATTTTTCATATAAAAATCCCGCGATGATTTAACACACAACTGAATATATAGCATTCTCGAGAAACAAGAAGCGTTGAATCCTTATAAACGAACACAGAGGAAGCTGATGTATCGAATAGAAGAAGGGTGGATGGAAAAATTCACCACACTAGGCACTTATTCCCTAATTACCCTGAGGATCTCTTCAATAGTCGTTGTGCCCCTTTCAACTTTTTGAAGACCGTCTTCAAACATCGTTATCATACCCTCCTTTCTCGCCTGTGCCCTCATATTATCCAAAGAAAAATTTGGACTTACAATAATCTTTCTTATTCCTTCTGTAATATCAAGTGTCTCAAAAATACCAATTCGCCCCTCATAGCCCGTATGGTTATCGGCATCGCATCCCTTTCCGCGATAAAGAGTTTTTGGAATCTTATCCCTTATCTCTTCCTCTGAAAGTCCGATTTGCTTTAATTGATCACGAATAGCCTCAATCGTACCCTCGTCCGGCTCATACGACTCAATACAGCCTGTATGAATTTTCCTTACAAGTCGCTGAGCAAGAATTGCGTTTAAAACTGCTGCAACTAAAAACTGCTCAATGCCCATATCCATCAAACGAGGCACCGTGGTTATAGCGTCGTTTGTGTGGATTGATGACAGTACAAGGTGACCCGTAAGAGATGATTGCACAGCTATATCCGCAGTTTCATTATCACGAATCTCACCAACCATTACTATGTCCGGATCTTGGCGAAGAATAGCACGAAGGCCATCCGCAAAAGTAACACCCGCAATTGGATTTACTTGTGTCTGGTTAATGAACTTAATATCATACTCAACTGGATCTTCTATTGTAACTATATTAACCTCCGTGCGATTTAGTGTATTCAAAACAGAATATAGCGTCGTTGTTTTACCAGATCCAGTGGGGCCACAAACAAGCATCATGCCATAAGTTTTTCCAATATTTCTCTTGATAACATCCACAGTGCTCTCTAGCATGCCAAGCTCGGCGAACGAAAGCGGACGCATAGTCGCAGGAAGTAAACGCATCTCAACCTTCTCGCCATAGAAAGTTCGCATAACAGCAACACGAAGGTCAATTATATCTGACCCTACCTGATACCTAAATCTTCCATCCTGAGGCTCTGAGTGCTCATCAATTCTAAGCCCCCCCAATATCTTTATGCGCGCTACAACTGCAGGGTGAATTGACTTGGGAACTCTTAGCATCTCATGTAAAACTCCATCAATCCTATAGCGAATCAAAATAAAATCTTCAAATATCTCAAGATGAACATCAGATGCCCGCAGCGACATAGCATATGAGAGAAGGTTGTCGACTATTGCAACAATAGGCACTTCACCCGCTGCCTCTTCCCCCTTAATCTTATTTCTCATTGAGGCCTCTACATTCTCTGCAATAATCTTTTTAAAATTCGCTACGGTCACCTGAGTATAAAGAGAAAACCCCTTATTTAAATCGTTCTCTGAGGCGAGATACGGCTTAATTTTACCCCTCGTATATCTTTCAAGGAACTGAACGGTTACCAAGTCGCTTGGGTCCTCCATGGCCGCGGAAATTGATCCATCCTCTTCTTTACCAAACAATACGACACGTTTCTGACGAGACACTTCTTCTGATAAAAGATTTAAGATATCCATACTAATTTCCTTGTCATCAAGGTCAGCAGCGGGAATCCCCAAATACTTAGCAATTGCGCGCTCTAAGTAATCCCGTGGGATAACATTGCCAGACACCAAAACATCCGCAACGTTGACCCCGAGCCGATTTGCGTCTTTCAAATTAGAGTCAAAGCTCTCAGCTACTACAAGACCGTCCTGTATCAAAATCTCTTTTAATTTATCATCGGGTATTCTAAACATGCCAATCTAGTTGATAGTTTTTAGTTAATAGTTTCTAGAGTTTTTTCGGGTCATTCGGATGTATTTGTAGTTTTGGATCGCGAGATTCATCAAATCTCAAGTAAAAACCAAAGAGTCATATTTGATAACCAATGCTCACTTATTAGTATAACAAATATAGCGGTAGGCACCCACAGGTGATAAATAGATAAACGAAAACTTTTATTAGTATGTAATATGTAGTGTGCGATATGTAACAAAAGGTAAAGTAATATCAACGCTATAGAATAAAATACCCACCCAGGATGTCCTACAAGCAACAACGATAATCCCCCTATCTGAATTTCTTCTTTCTCAAAAAAACGGCCACCATATTTTCTATTATATTTTATTGCAATCCACATAAATGCCAATGCCACAATAAAACTTATAAGATATGGGATAAAAATACCCACGCCAACTCTAAAAATTAATATATATTCTATATCAAAAAATTGCCCTATTTGGTGTGCGCGTGTTGCCGAATATAAACGAAACCCCTGGTATGTTGCATATGAAAAAAGCACAAGGACTAAAGCAAGAAAAATCCGCCAATGATGTTTACCCAAGAAAGAGCGCCCCTTTACAAATAGGGACGCTCCAAAAACAACCCCCAATATTAGAAGTGAGATAGAGCTAAGAATCACCTACAAATCAAGTCCTGGCTCTGTGCCTCTTTCATAATGAGCAGCGCTATTACCGCCGTCATTTGCCATCATGTGAGCATTTCTATCACTTTCAAGAACTGTGTTAATCTCAAAAGTTCCAGTTACATCACTTCCTGCATAGGCATAAAAAAGCGTAGCACTCCCACTAGGGTCGGTAGGTAAAACCGGCAACGG
>CAZMCG010000014.1:0-1956 GCA_964565105.1 uncultured Candidatus Saccharibacteria bacterium | reverse complement strand
CAGCACCATGGACCATCTCTGGCGCATCAACAGAAGCAGTGTATAAGCTCACCGCAGATACTATAGAGGCGAAGTCAGACAATCGTGTAGTATCACGTGCCTGGGCCAAAAGCTCAACGGGGTTCAATACAAGCACCACAGCAGTAGCCAAAATAGCCAAAATACCGATAACAATAAGTAGCTCCACTAAAGTAAATCCCTTTTTATTTGATTGCATCATTTTATTTATTGTACTTACAACAATGAACCGACCTTTTTATTTGTAGATTTATTGTAACGTAACTTATACATACTAGGTGTGGATAACACTACCCCAATCACTCAGCAGCCAAAACCTGTGATACACGCTCTATTAATCCATCTATGGAGGTTTTAGCTTTTATAAAATACTCAACCGCACCTAATTCTTTGCCTCTTTTAACATCACCATCTTGCCCCAAATTAGAGATAATAATAATAGGGACATCTTGAATGGATGGGTCGGTACGAATCTCCTCCAACACTTCAAAGCCTGATTTTTTAGGTAAAATTAAATCAAGGAGCACTAAATTTGGCTTATCTTCTCTTAACATACCCAAGCCTTGCTCACCGTCTAGCGCGTGTAAAACACCAACACCTGCTTTTTTTAAACGATTAATAAGTAGTCGAGATAAAAAGGGGTCATCCTCAATAACAAGAACCTTCTTAATATCTATACCCACCACTTTCTCTGTCATTATGATGAATTATAGCACACTACATAAAATATGGAACACATTGTCTTGATCCGCATAATAGTATCTACCCAATGCTTTTCATCGAGCCGTTGAGTTTTTAACAGCCTTAACCAGGCCTTGCCTGTTATGGGACTTTTATCGTTTCTAGTCCTTGCTATGTGCTATGAGCTAAAGGCCATGCAATATGAGTTATTTAATAGAACATTTTTTTAGTCGCCCCAGACCTTATACTATCCTGCCTAAGACAAGATAGAATCGAGACACAAAGGCTCCCTAAGTAAGCTCCGCTAATCGGTTAATCAATTTATTAATAATAAATTGATTAACCCCAACCAGTTTCACCAACTCAGACCCTGAACCGCATTGCATCAGCAATTTTGATTCATGGGCTCGATCAACACCTCCCAGCCTAGCTTCCGTATATAGTAATTAGCTACTTTGTAGCTATAAATTGTAAACGGCGAATCAGCCGGGTCTATTCCTAAAAGTATAATTGATTCACGTACAGCTTCCGCTACACGTGCCTTGTTACGACTTAGTCCGTGTCACCGAGCTTACCCTAACTCCGAACGAGTCGAAGCTTCAGGCACTCCCAGCTCCCCTGACTTGACGGGCAGTGAGTACAAGACTCGAGAACGTATTCACCGCGGCATGCTGATCCGCGATTACTAGCGATTCCAACTTCATGAGGGCGAGTTGCAGCCCTCAATCCGAACTTGGACCGGTTTTAAGAGATTAGCTCCGCGTTACCGCTTCGCAACTCGTTGTACCGGCCATTGTAGCATGAGTGTGGCCCAGGGCATCAAAGGGCCATGCTGATTTGACGTCATCCCCTCCCTCCTCCCTGTGAATCAGGGCAGTCCCGGCAGACATATAAAACTGCCAGCAAGGGTTGCGCTCGTTTCCCAACTTAATGGTACATCTCAAGACACGAGCTGACGACAACCATGCAGCACCTGTTCTAACGTTCACCGAAGTAAAAGATTCTGGTTTCCCAAAATCGTCGTTAGAATGTCAAGCCCTGGTAAGGTTGCTCGCTTAGTATCGAATTAAACCTCATGCTCCACCGCTTGTGCGAGTCCCCGTCTATTCCTTTGAGTTTCAGCCTTGCGACCGTACTCCCCAGGCGGTCCGCTTAACGCGTTAGCTGCGCCACTCCGAGGGTCGATACTCGAAACAGCTAGCGGACATCGTTTACGGCGTGGACTACCGGGGTATCTAATCCCGTTCGCTACCCACG
>CAZMCG010000013.1:3401-17392 GCA_964565105.1 uncultured Candidatus Saccharibacteria bacterium | reverse complement strand
AGCTTTTCCGTTGAAGACGGATCCACCTCTGGTGGAAGCGTAGGCGGACGATCCTTCTATCGCTTACACATGAATATCAAAATTACCTACGAAGATAAGGATATCCTTGCGGTTAATAAACCCGCGGGGCTTCTGGTGCATCACACGCCAAAAGGGGAGACAGAAGAGACGCTTACCGATTGGCTTTTTAAAAATTATCCAGAAGTAAAAGAAGTGGGAGACAAACCAGACGAGCGTCCGGGCATTGTCCATCGGTTAGATAAAGACACCTCGGGAATCATGGTTGTAGCGAAAAATCAGGAAGCGTTCAATCATCTCAAGAAACAATTCCAAGGACAGTTGGTTGATAAGATCTATTATGCGCTTGTATATGGTGCGCTAAAAAACGACACAGGGGTGATTGAAAAGACAATCAGCCTGAAGCCCGGGACGATAAAGCGTACGGTCTATAGAGGCAAGATGCCAAAGGGGGCAGTGACGGGGTACAGGGTAATTGAGCGGTATGATAAAGTGACATTCCTTGAAGTTTATCCAAAGACCGGCAGGACGCATCAGATTCGCGTTCATCTTGCGTCTATTGGCCATCCGGTTTTAGGAGACACATTATATGGGTCAAAAACATCTAAAAAAGTTAAGATGAAAAAACTTGACAGGCAGATGCTTCACGCGCGTTCAATAATATTCGAGATGTTGAGTGGTAAGGAAATAACGCTTTTTGCGGATGCCCCAGGGGACCTTGAGGTAGTGCTACAATCTTTGCGTGAAGGAAAATAGTTTTCTTAACAGGTTGGCCCTGTTATGAGCTCATCTTTTGCAAGAAAACGAGGTCAAAAAGAGTTGAGTTTATACGCTGTGGCGAGTTTATTTGTAGAGATAAAAAAGAGGTGTGGTTTTATAGTTTTTGAATATATAGTAACATCATGACTTTTCAGGCTCGCTTATAAATAAGCTTAGGGTTAAAATGGGTGATATATGATTGAATATTATACACGGGGAATTGTTTTGTCTCGCACTCCAAGAGGAGAAGCGGACGCAACAGTTACTATTTATACAAAAGAGCTTGGTAAGGTAAGCGCGTTTGTAAAAAGTATTCGCAAATTAACTTCAAAACTTTCCCCGTATCTCCAGCAGGGGAACATCGTTGATGTTCGACTTATTGAAAAGAATCAGATTCAAGTTGTTGATGCTCTAGGGGTGCGCTCTATGTGCGAGCTGACCGATGCGTTGCGGTTCGTAAAATTTCTTGATCAAGTTGTGCCACTGGGTGGGCAAGACTTGGATTTATGGCACGCAGTTGAACATATTATGAGAAAATGTGACTTTTCTAGTGCAACATATCGCTCTATTCTCACTCACATAGGTTTTTTGGCACAGGGCGCCACTTGTGAAAATTGCAAGGAAGGCGAAATTGCTTATTTTAATGCACCCGATATAATATTTGTATGCGCTTCGTGTGGTGCAATGTCACATATTAATAAAAATGAATTCATTAATGTCAGGAAAGTTTAAGTTGTTTATTATATTTTTTGCGCTACTTCTTATTGTGGTTAGTGGATTGTATGTGCACCAAAAGTTTTTTGGTGGGAATATCAAACTTGAGGTTAATGTTTTCGAGGATGTAGTTGAAGTTGGAGTCCCGTTTGATGTTGAAATCAGTTTTACAAATAATTCACAGAATGTATTAAGTGATGTCCGCCTTACTCTAAATCTTCCAGAAGATTTAATTCGCGCCGATGGCAAGGAAGGTATTATAACGCGCGAGCTTGAAGATATCTCTACAGGTGTAACGCACAGAGAGTTGTTTCAACTAATCGCGACGCCATCTAGAGAGCCGAATTACAATATAGAAACTACTGTGTTTTACTCGACAACCTATCTTACTGCAGAGTTTCGCAGAACTACTCATTATGATATTGGTGTAAGAGAATCGGGACTTGAGTTGTCACTCACGCTCCCAGAGAGTGTGTTTCCGGGGGAGACGTTTGATATTTTAATGGAATACAGGGGACTCGATGACATACCTGAGGGTCTTGGGTTAAAATTGAGCCTTAATTATCCTGATTTTATAAGTATTGTGGATGCAGATACTGGGTTTAGTAATGGAGCCTGGCAGATAGGTGGGGCGCAGAACAAAGAGGGTAGTGGTGTGGTAAGGGCGAGGGGAAAACTTGATGTGTCAGCAGGTGGATATGTAGAGGTAGGGGGGGTTCTTTTGATGAGAATCTTGGATAATTATTATCCACTCGTGAGGGTTGTGCAAAAAATTGAAATTGCACCATCGCCACTTTCATTTTCAGTAGTTTTGGATGAGCGGGGGGATATAGTTTATCCTGGCGATAAACTGACTTATTCGCTTTTATATAAAAACAATACGGAGGTTGATCTGCGAGATATCGTAATTCATGCTCAGCTGATAGGTGAGATGTTTGATGAAGAAACGCTTGTGACAGACGCGGTTTTTAACTCACTTACTAATACTATAACGTGGAGTGCTGGGCGTTTTGAAAAGTTGCGTAGCGTTGGTGGTGGTAAGCGTGGGAGTGTTTCATTTTCTATTGGAGTTAATGATAGCCATCCAATTTCGAAACTGAATGACAAGAACTTTACACTTCGTCTTGAAAGTAAAATAGAGTCGCCGACCGTTCCATATTTAATAGATGTTGCGAAGACCACAAATGTCGCAACACACGAAGCGCGTGTCGCGGGTAAGGTTTCTGTTGATGCAGAGATATTTTTTAGAGATGCTAAAATGGGGGTTGTAAACGCGGGTCCATTTCCACCCATTACTGGTAGACCCACAAACTATACAATACACTGGAGGGTCACTAATTTTGGGACAGATGTAAGTGATGTTGTCGTGCGTGCACGGCTCAAGGACGGAGTAACGTTTGTAAGGGCTGTTGAGGGTAGCACAGAGTCGTTGCCACAATTTAATGTGTTGGATGGTGGGGTTGTTTGGGAAATCGGGCGACTTACAGCTACTACAGGAGTGCTAGGAGAGGGGCCAAGTGCAGTGTTTCAAATAGAGGCAATTCCAGGGGTGAATCGGGTGGGTGAGTATATGCCACTTGTAGGAGTAAGTGAGATTAGCGGTACTGACGAGTTTACGGGTGTTGTTCTGACCAGCACAAGTGATGTGCTAACTACAGAATTACCTAATGACCCGACAATAGAGGGTGGTGATGGTATAGTTAGATAAAATATGTCTGAAAAAAATAATAAAACTGCCCACTCTGCCGATCAGGATTTCTTAATGGAAAAGTTAGTAAAACTAACTAAAAATAGAGGTTTTATTTTTCCTGGGTCGGATATATACGGTGGCCTTGCCAATTCGTATGACCTAGGTCCGCTTGGCGCGCAGTTGAAGAAAAATATTAAGGATTTATGGTGGGAGATGTTTGTGGAAAAAAGGCCAGACGTTGTGGGAATTGATGCGAACATCATTATGAATACGAAAATTTGGGAGGCATCTGGGCACCTTGAGGGTTTTAATGATGTACTTATTGAATGTAGGGGTTGTCATGAAAGGTATAGGGTAGATGAACTCGAAGAGCATAGTGGAAAAAAGATAAAAGAGATAAGTTGCACAAAGTGTGGCAAGAAGGATTGGACCGAACCCACGATGTTTAACACAATGTTTAGAACGAATCTTGGGCCAGTTGATTCGGGTGAGAACATTGTTTATTTACGCCCAGAAACAGCCCAGGCTATGTTCGTAGATTTCGCGGAGATTGTGCGGACCTCACGCAAGCGTCTTCCATTTGGAATCGCACAGATAGGGAAGGCGTTTAGAAACGAGATTACTCCTGGTAATTTTATTTTTCGTCTTCGCGAGTTTGAGCAAATGGAAATTGAATATTTTATCACCCCACCAAAAACTAAAAAAGACTGGGAGGAACACTTTGAGTATTGGTTAAAAGAAATGCATAGATTTCTAAAGGTGCTCGGTGTTGATATGAGCCGTGTTAAAAATGTAGAGATATCCGAAGAAGAGCGCGCACATTATAGTAAAAGAACCGTGGATATAGAGTTTCAGTATCCGTTTGGACAAAAAGAGCTATATGGACTTGCGTATCGTGCTGATTATGATCTTAAAAGCCATATGGAAAAAAGTGGGAAAGATTTATCGTATAAAGACCCAAAAACAGGCGACAAGTTGATCCCGCACGTTATAGAGCCTTCGATGGGGGTTGAGCGTACAATTCTTGCAGTTTTATTATCTGCCTACACAGAAGAGCATTTACAGATAATTGACGGTAAAAGTGAAGTAAGAGTGGTTATGAAACTCCCAAAGAAAATCGCACCAATTAAAGTTGCTGTTTTGCCTCTTTCAAACAAACCGGAGCTTGAAGAAGTTTCTAAAAAGGTTTTTAAGAGTTTGCAACCGCATTTTATAATTGAATATGATAAAACACAGTCTATTGGAAAAAGATATAGAAGGCAGGACGAGATAGGAACGCCGTATTGTGTTACTATTGACTTTGATTCTTTGAAGGACAAAGCGGTTACTGTCCGCGACCGTGACACGATGGAACAAGAGCGTGTTAAGATAAACGAACTAGAAAATTATCTGAAAGAAAAACTCGCATGAATCCCGTTAGTGATACACAAGTATGCAATATCCACTTGACAGAGAATATGTTAAAAACAAAAAACAATCTAATAACTTTGATAGAGCGGAAATCTTTGATTTCCTATCACTAACGGGATGAAATTCACTAAAACAATATTAGACAACGGATTGAGAATTATCACAGCACCACAGGAAGGAAATCCTGCGGTGACTGTTTTGGTTTTAGTTGAGACTGGCTCAAAATATGAGGCAAAGGAATTGAACGGCATTTCACATTTCTTAGAACACATGGTGTTTAAGGGAACAGAAAAAAGACCAAAGGCGATCGATATTAGTACAGAGCTTGATTCTCTCGGTGCGGCGTATAATGCGTTTACTTCATTTGAGGTGACAGGATATTATGCCAAGGTTGGTAAGCAACACTTCGATAAGGCGCTTGATATAGTCTCGGATATTTATCTGGGGCAGATATTCGACCCAAATGAGATTGAGAAAGAAAAGGGGCCGGTGATTGAAGAGATAAATATGATTGAAGATACACCAATGCGCAAGGTTCCGTATGCCCTTATAGAGCTTCTTTATGGGGATCAACCTGCTGGTTGGGATATTGCGGGACCCAAGGAAGTCGTCAAGAGACTAACACGAGACAATCTTTTGAAATACAAAAGAGAGCACTATGTCGCCAAGGCCACCACAGTTGTAATAGCCGGCGCCGTAGATGAGAAAACTGCGTTAGAGAAAGTGAAAGAAGCATTTGCTAAGATTCCTGTTGGCGATAAGAGTGGTAAGTTACGGGTTGAGGAAAAGCAGAGCGAGTCGCAACTTAGCATTGAAAAGAAGAATCTTGATCAATTGCATATGGCTTTCGGCATTAGGTCGTACGACGTATTTGACAAGAGGCGTTATGCGGCGGACGTGTTATCTGATATTCTCGGCGGTGGTATGAGCTCGCGTTTATTCCAGATAGTAAGAGAAGAGATGGGCGCAGCGTACTATATTGGAGCGCACCATAATGAGCTTACGGATCATGGGTATCTCTCAATCGGAGTTGGGACGAACAATAAATTGATTGTAAAAGTAACGAATGCGATAATGAACGAGCTTGAAAAATTAAAAGATAAGCAAGTTGGTAAAAAAGAACTACAGAAATCGAAAGATCACATGATTGGGGGCATGATGCTTGGGCTTGAAACATCCGATGCAATTGCGGGTTTCTACGGTGAGCAAGAAGTAATTATGCAGAAGATTTTGACACCCGAGGAGATTGCAGAAAAGATTAAGAGCGTGACCGCTCAAGAAATAAGGAATGTCGCCAACGATATTTTCAAAAATGAGAAACTTAACCTTGCTGTAATAGGGCCTGTTGAGGATGAGGTTGCGTTGCGAGAAGCTCTAAAAATAGCGTAGAATAAGGGGGTAATGAGCGCTTCATCGGTTAATATTTCTTGGGGCATGCTTTGGCGCATCTTTGCGATGGCCGCTTTGGTTTATGGTCTTTATCTAGCTAGTGAGACTGTTGCCATTCTTCTCCTCGCTCTTATTATCTCCACTATATTTGACCCGGCTGTTAATAGGCTTGAGAGGTTGCGTGTTCCAAGAATTCTAGGAACAATAATTGTTTTTTTTATAACGCTTACTATTCTTGCTTTTGTTCTTTACACGATTATCCCCCTTGCTATCTTGCAGATAGATGGCCTATTCGCTAACTTAGAAGGCCTTGCTGACCAACTTATTGGTGTAGACCTTGCTCCGGGCACAATGGATTTTATTGGTGCTGACTTACGGAGCTTGACGAACTTACTTCTTGCAGGGAGCGTGCCGTTTTTGCAAGTTTTAGGGAAGTTATTGGGAGGTGTTGCGTTTGTTATTGCGACACTTGTGCTTTCATTTTATCTAACGGCGAGCCGTGATGGTGTGGAAAAGTTTTTGAGAGCTCTCTTACCAGAGCAGGTAGAGGCAAGAGCATTAAAAATATATAGACAAACAAAAAAGAAAATAGGTCGTTGGTTCCAGGCGCAGCTTTTTTTGAGTTTTGTCGTGGGGGGTCTGGTTTTTGTTGGATTATCATTTCTTGGAGTTGAGCAGGCTCTTATCTTGGCCGTAATTGCTGCGGTCTTTGAGCTTGTTCCTATCGTGGGGCCTATATTCGCAGGGGCTATTGCGGTTGCTGTTGCTCTTGGCGAATCGACGAGACTCGCACTTTATGTTCTTATACTCTTTGTGTTTATTCAACAACTTGAGAATCAAGTGCTTGTTCCCCTCGTTGTTAAAAAAATTGTTGGGATACACCCTATTATGATTCTTGTTTCTCTTTTAGCGGGCATTCAGATTGCGGGGATTATAGGCGCGCTTATTGCGATTCCAGCCGCGGTTTTCATGCAGGAATTATTAGACGCACGCGTTGCCGCAAAAGGGCGTCGCAGTCGCACAAAACTCACGCTATAGCGCCCAACTTGCACCCACATCGCTTGAAAAAAAACAAATGCACAAGCGTATTTACTTCTCTTCTTGTTTGCGGGTGTAGTAAATTGCTACATAACTTGTTGTGGTGGTATTGCTCAAGGAGGAACGAATATATAAATGGATTCCTTTTTTTGGTTCGTCTCCGTAACTCTCAACCCGTTCAATGTGGAATTTTTTTATAGTTTTTGGTAGTGTAAAAACACTATGTCTGAAAAGTTTTATGTAACAACGCCTATTTACTATGTAAACGACAGGCCTCATATCGGGCATGCATACACTAGCGTGGTGGCGGATTTTTTGGCCAGATATAATGTTTCACTCGGCAAGGATACTTTTTTTCTCACGGGGACTGACGAGCATGGCCAGAAAAATGTAGAAGCGGCGGAGAAGGCCGGAAAAACTACCCAAGAACTTACCGATGAGAACACAGCTAAGTTCAAAGAGTTAAAAGATACATTGAATTTGTCGTGGTCCGATTTTATACAAACCACAGATAAAAAAAAGCATTGGCCTGGGGCAGAGAAGCTGTGGGTACAACTTGAGGAGAGTGGTGATATTTATGAGGATGAATATAGAGGTCTGTATTGTATCGGGTGCGAAGCATACATTGTCGAGAAAGAATTAGAGGACGGCCTTTGCCCGACTCACAAAACAAAACCGGAGTTGCGTAAGGAGAAAAACTTGTTTTTCAGGCTTTCAAAGTATGCGGACGAGATTGCTTCAAAGATTGAGTCAGGCGAGTTAGAGGTTCTTCCGGAAACCCGCAAAAACGAAATCCTTTCACTGATTAAAGGTGGCTTGAAGGACGTCAGCTTTTCGCGCCCCAAAGAAAAATTGTCATGGGGAATTCCTGTCCCCGGGCACGGGGACCAAACGATGTATGTCTGGTTCGACGCGTTGTCCAATTACATAACGGCCATCGGTTTCGGCCGCGATGAAAAAGAATTTAAAAAGTGGTGGCCTGGCGTGCATATCATCGGTAAAGATATTTTGCGATTCCACGCCGCATACTGGCCGGGCATGCTTTTATCCGCTGGTCTACCTCTGCCAAAATCTATTTATGTTCACGGGTTTATAACCGTTGAGGGCGAGAAAATGTCTAAATCTCTTGGCAATGTAATTGACCCGAAAGAGCTTGTGGAAAAATACGGCGTTGATGCGACGCGTTACTATTTATTGCGGGAGATTCCATCGCACGATGACGGGAACTTTTCAAAAGCGCGATTTGAGGAACGATACCAGGCAGACCTTGCCAATGGCATCGGCAATTTCGCATCGCGTGTATCAAAACTCGCTAATGATGTAGGAGAAATCAAAAAAGCAAAACTTGACCACCAGATTGAATCAGAGATAGAACTTGCGAAAGAGGGGATGGAGAAAAATGTTAAAGCATTCAAGATTCACGAGGCTGTCGCGAAGGCCTGGGATTTAATTCATTTTGGCGACGGATACATTGATGAGAAAAAGCCATGGGAGAATAAAGATCCGGCGGTAATTTTTAACCTCGTCGTTCTTTTGGATAACATTGCGTTTCTTGTGGCACCCGTCGTTCCGGCCGCGGCAGAAAAAATTACAAAGGCGATAAGCTGGAAGTCAGACGACACGCTCACGGTCAAGAAAATTGAACAACTTTTTCCCAGATTAATAGATAGTAAGTAGTGCGTGGCACTGCCGCTTACAACCGCGTCGCTCATAGTAAATAAATGCACAAGCGTATTCCCTTACTCTTCGCTCGCGGTGGTAGTATGTAGAAAATACCACTTGCATCAGACGCATTATGAATATATACCTTAAGTACCACTCACTACATATTACATACTATTTTTATGCCACGCTTAGTTGACGCTCATACCCATATTCAATTTCATGCGTTCAAGGAGGATAGAGATGAGGTTATAGATCGCGCTTTAGCCGAAGACATCTGGGTGGTGAATGTCGGCACACAATTTGATACCTCAGAAGGCGCGATAAAAATTGCGGAAGAACACGACGAAGGCGTTTACGCGACTGTTGGCTTGCACCCAATCCACACCACCGAGTCATATCACGATAAAAAGGAGCTGGGAAACGGTGAGGCAGCGAAGGCATTCACGAGTCGCGGTGAGGATTTTGACTACTCTCTGTACAGAGAATTAGCGCGCAACAAAAAAGTGGTTGCGATTGGCGAGTGTGGCTTAGACTATTATCGCCTGGATAAAGAGACGAAGGATAAGCAGGTGGAGGTTTTTGAAAAACAAATAAAACTTGCACATGAAGTCGAAAAACCACTCATGATCCACTGCCGTCAGGCATTTCCGGACTTAATAAAGATTTTAAAAACTAACCACTATAAACTAAAAACTAACTACCCTGGCATCACGCATTTTTTTACGGGCTCGGTTGACGACGCGAAAAAATTAAAGGATTTGGGCTTTTACTTTTCTTTCGGTGGTGTTGTGACATTTGCGCGCGACTACGATGATGTTATAAAAGAAATTGGGCTCGACAGAATCGTTCTTGAAACCGACGCGCCGTACGTCGCACCTGTTCCATATCGAGGTAAACGCAATGAACCTAGCTATATTACCCACACAGCAAAAAAAATCGCCGAACTTTTAAGTAAAACTTATGAGGAGGTAGCGGAAAAAACCACCAAGAATGCCAGAGAAATTTTTAAGATATAAACGAGCCATAGGTAATACAACACAAATATCTTCACGATCGTGAAGATATTTGTGTTATTATAAATCAATATAAAACATTGAGAAATTAAGAGTATGGGTAAGTTTTTTATCGAAAGCATTTTAGAGACTCTCGCGGATGGCGCGAAAGACAGCGCACACCTTTTTGTTGCTATTAGTAAGGCGGGATATGGAGCTTCTCGCAAAGATATGGAAAGAGAATTTAGAAAACTAAGTGAAAAAGCTGCTGCGACACACAATAAAGAAGAGCTGAGTAGGCGCAAACACAGCTTTTATAGCCTTCTTAATTATTTAAAAAGAGACGGATTAATAGAGAAAGATGGGGGGTGGTGGGTAATTACATCCCCAGGCAAGGTAAGGCTTAGCGAGATGCGCAAGCGTCCGCGTCGGAAGTATATCCCGAGCGATGACGACACACTAAAAATAGTTATGTTTGATATACCAGAACGAGAGAGATGGAAAAGAGATTGGATCCGCGACGCGCTTATAGGGCTTGAGTTCAAGTTGGTTCAGAAAAGTGTATGGGCTGGAAAAAAGAAGCTTCCGAAAAACTTCTTGGAAGATCTGAAAACTTATAAGCTACTCGGATGTGTGGATATATATTCTGTGGCTAAGTCGGGAACCCTGCGGGGCTTTGTAGAGAAGGAAAATAAACAAAATAAAAGTAATTCATAACAATTTCTTAAAGAGCTTCTAACACAAATTTTGTCACGATCGTGGGAAAATTTGTGCTTTACGGCTGTCGTTTTACAAATTAAGCTGTAGAGAGTTGACGCAGAGTGTTATAGAAACATGTATCCATTTGAAAAAATAGAAAAGAAGTGGGCAAAGAAATGGCTCGACACAAAGATATACGAGCCGGATTTAGATAAAGCTAAAAAGCCTTACTACAACTTAATGATGTTCCCGTACCCCTCGGCGGAGGGGTTGCACATCGGCGCGGTAAGAACCTTCAGTGGAGTAGATGTCTATGGCCGCTTTATGCGTATGCAGGGACACGATGTTTTTGAACCGATTGGCCTTGATGGTTTCGGCATTCACTCGGAGAACTACGCGCTCAAAGTTGGCAAGCATCCGCTTAAGCATGCGGAGGATTCTGAGAAGAACTTTTACAGACAACTCGGCTCTATCGGTAATGGATTCGCGTGGAACGATCGACTCGAGACTTACGACCCCGACTATTACAAATGGACCCAATGGATTTTTATCCAGATGTGGAAGCACGGCCTTGTCGAACGAAAAAAGGCGAGTCTAAACTGGTGTCCATCGTGTAAGACAGTGCTCGCGGATGAGCAGGTGATTGGAGGAAAGTGCGAGAGGTGCGAGACGGAAGTTACGAAAAAGAATCTAGAGCAGTGGTTTTTCAAAATTACAAAGTACGCGGATAAGCTCCTGGGGAACCTCGAGAAGATTGACTGGTCGGAGCATGTAAAAATTGCGCAACGCAACTGGATTGGAAAGTCCGTTGGTGCGCGGCTTACCTTTCCAATTAAGGGCTTCGGGGGGAACATTGAGGTTTTTACAACTCGCCCTGACACTTTATTTGGAGCAACCTATATGGTCTTAGCGCCGGAACATGAACTTGTAGAAAAACTAAAAGACAGAATTACAAACTGGAAAGAAGTTGAGGGTTATATCAAAAAAACGAGGGCGAGAACCGAAAATGAGCGGATTACAGAGGCGAAGTCTAAGACCGGTGTTGGACTGGAGGGCGTAAAAGCTATTAATCCCGCGAATAAGAAAGAAATTCCAGTGTGGATTGCTGACTATGTTTTAGCTTCATATGGAACGGGCGCGATTATGGCAGTGCCGGAGCACGATGAGCGTGACTACGAATTCGCGAAGAAGTTTAAGTTGCCGGTCGCAAAAACGAAGTTAGTTGATAAGTGGGAAATTACAAAGAAAGTAGGTGGCAAAAAAGAAGTAAATTATCACCTTCGTGACTGGCTTATTTCACGCCAGAGGTACTGGGGGCCGCCGATTCCGATGATTCATTGCGAAGAGTGTGGTTGGCAGCCTGTTCCGGAGAAAGACCTGCCGGTTCTTTTACCTGACATAAAAGATTTTCGACCGAAAGGAACGGGGGAGTCGCCGCTTGCGTCAGAAGAAGCCTTCTGGAGAACAAAGTGTCCCGAGTGCGGAGGGGAAGCTCGTCGTGAGACAGATGTTTCGGACACATTCCTTGATTCGGCATGGTACTTTTTCCGTTATCCCGGGGTGGACAACAAAAAGGAGGCATTCAGCAAAAGTAGGCTGAATAAGTGGTTGCCGGTTGATATGTATATCGGCGGAGCCGAGCATGCTGTACTCCACCTGCTTTACTCGAGGTTTATAACAATGGCATTCAAAGATATGGGACTCACCGATTTTGAGGAACCATTTACGAAGTTTCGAACTCATGGTCTGATTACACTCGGCGGCGCGAAGATGTCCAAGTCAAAAGGAAATGTTGTTGACCCCGATGACTATATTGGAAAGTTTGGCGCGGATGCGGTCCGTGTATGTCTCCAGTTTATTTCGCCACTGCCCGCGGGCGGAGTGTGGCAAGACAGCGGGCTTATGGGTGCAGTTCGATTTCTCAATCGTGTATGGAAGATAGGAGAAAAGCCAAAAGAGTTTGCTAAAGAAGAGGAGATTTCCCCCTGGATGCATAAGTCGATAAAGAAAGTAACGGACGACATCGAAGAGCTAAAATACAACACGGCAATCGCGGAGCTTATGATAGTGTCAAATCGCTTTGAAAAAGAGGGTGCAAGTAGGGAAGATTTTAAAACCTTCTTGTTATTACTCGCGCCATTTGCGCCATTTATAACCGAGGAGCTTTGGTCCCGATTTTTTGCTGACAAAAAATCGAGGATCCACGATTCGCGGAGCGAATCGGGACAGACCGCGTTCAAGTCTATTCACAAAGAGCCGTGGCCAAAATATGAAGAAAAATATTTGGTTGAGGACACAATCAATCTTATCGTTCAGGTAAACGGCAAATTCCGCGCGACAATTGAAACGGAAAAAGGAGTTACCCAAAAAGAGGCCGAGAAATTAGCACTCGCGGAAGAATCAGTTAGCCGTCACATAAAGTCCAAGCCGAATAAAGTAGTTTTCGTTAAGGGCAAGCTAATTAATTTTGTTATTTAGCTTTTTATAAGATTGTAGAGTAGGTGATTTTCTTTTCTATAAATATTGATGGATTTTAGTCATACAATGTTGTGTGGATAAGTATAGTTGATCACATTACTCTGTATCGTGGTATAATAAGGGCATGAAAAAATTACTTACATATTTAGTCGTTGCGTTGTTGGTTTTGGGTATTAATTTTGGTACGGCTCGTGCACAGGAAGGACCTGTACTGGGACCGGCACTGCCTGACGCAGGCTTGACACCGGAGAGCCCATTCTATTTTCTTGACCGATTTGGTGAGTTTATTCAGGAGTTATTAGCTTTCGACACTGAAGGAAAAGCGCGTCTACAAATTAAATTTGCTGGTGAGCGTATATCCGAAATAAAGATGATTTTGGAGACAGTAGGAACTGAGGCGAAGGGGTTGGGCGTGGCCGAATCGCGTCTAAAAGTTCATGTTGCCGAAGCGGCAACGATTATTGAAGAGGCAATGGATAAAGGAGAGGATGTGAGCGCGTTCGCAAAAGAAATTCACGATAATCTTGAGGTGCAAAGAAATGCGCTCGAGCAGGCGCTTGAGGAGCAGGAAGAAATCCTTGACGCACAGGAAGAAGAGTTAGAGATACAAATACGCGAAGCATTGCAGGCGGGAGACAATGTTCTTGTTGAGTCACTTACAGGAGAGCTCGGTCAAGTTGAGGCAGAGTTAGAGCTCTTAGAGATAAAAGAAGAAGAACAGGAAAAGGTGTTAGAAGTGGAGGAGGAGCGACTCGAAGAGGCTCTTGACGCAGAAGAGAACGCGCGGGATGCAATAGAAGATACAGAAGAAGAGCTCGCGGATATTTGGGAAGAGGCTATTGGAAAAGAAGTCTTTCTTCCCACAAACACTTTCGCAGAATTTAATGACCTGTTTGTAGAGGCAAAGAGCGCTTTTGCGGTGGGAGATTTTGCAGAAGCGGAGCGGGTTGCAGAGTTAGCAGAAGATTCACTTGAAGTTGTTGAAGGCCTCATATACGAGTTAGAAGAGGGACCCGAGGACGCAGGGGGCAACAACGACTCCCCAGAAAATAACTAAAGATATTTGCTGGGCGAAACTGTTTGTTATGCGTTAAATAAAGGTAATAGATTTAGTTAAATCGAGAGCAACTAATAGAGTA
>CAZMCG010000013.1:0-3301 GCA_964565105.1 uncultured Candidatus Saccharibacteria bacterium | reverse complement strand
GGATGATCTATTACTAACGGGGTTGCAAAAGTTGAAATATCTGGAGAGTGAATAACCCGCAAGCAAGGCGGAGGGGGAGAGATTCGAACTCTCGTGGGGCTTTCACCCCCAACAGTTTTCAAGACTGCGCCGTTAAACCACTCCGGCACCCCTCCGCTTTGCCAACCAGTTTCCTTGTCGTTGTTATCCACTTGTGTTTTATTGTCGGGTCATTAGATAATTCTGTAATTGGTAGGTAGGCGTTTTGGTCACTTACCACCACGGTTTCAGCAACGGAGCGTGGACTGCGACTTATTACCAAGTATGCTACTTGGATAAATCAACAACAAGACAAGCTTTTTAATCTAAGTGGTTCTATTCCATACTATGACATTTTTTAAATAACATCCTTTCATATTACAATTTGGACATATTATTTTGAAATTTTCAAGCTTATTATTACTACGGACTGCAAATCTAGTAAATATTAAATGAATCTTAGTCATATAATGCCATGTGGATAAGTGTGGTTGACATTGCGTGTTATAATAATAAGCAATGAACAGGCAAAAGGGGAGCCCCACATCACACATAACTCATAACATGGAACACGGAGTGAAATTTTCAATTACCAATTCTCAATCAAGCTCAAAAACACCAGTGTTTAAACATTTCACCATTTATATTTGACTGGAAATTAGAAATTAGTAATTGGAAATTCGTAACATGCACCTATCACCTAAAACCTATAACCTAAAAACTAATCGGGGGTTTACATTAATTGAGCTTCTTATGTATTCTGCAATTTTTGTTGTGGTTGTAGGTGTCCTTACAACCGTTCTTATAACAGGGCTTCGCTCACATGAGTACACAACTGCTTCTAGTGAAGTTACACAACAACTTGATCTTGTTCTCTCAACGGTCCAGCGTATTGTGCGTGACGGGAGTCTTATTGAGATGACGCACGAAGGAGACTCCGTGGGGACTGAGTGTACAACGCACTGCACACTTCGTATCCGCACAAACGCAGCTGCAACCGATCCTACAATTATTACTTCCAACGCAAGTGGTGTGTTCATCAAAGAAGGAGAGGGTGCCACAACGACGCTTACAACATCAAGAGTCACGGTGGATTTCTTGAGATTTATAAAGCACGAGGTTGCCGGAGGGCATGCTGCTGTTGCAATTGATGCCTCATTTTCATACAACTCCCCAAGCCCACAGCTTGTTATTACAAAAACCCTTCAATCTGCTGTTTCGCGTGTTACTGCTGCTACATTTGATGCGGATATGCTACCTAACGCTGACAACACATGGAGTATTGGCCAGATTTCCCCAAATTCTAGGTGGAAGCACGGAAGGTTCTCTGGAGATATGACCATTGAGGGAAATGTTGGGATCGGGACGACGGCGCCAGTGCAACGATTTCAAATCAATGATACGGCAACTACTGCTTTTGTTGTAACCTCGGCGGGTCGGGTTGGTATTGGCACGACGAGTCCTGGGGCAAAATTAGATATTGCCGGAGACCTTATAATTGGTGTTGGCGGTGCGGGTAAACTTACGGTTGGAACAGTTGACCCAGTTTTTACAATAGGGGGCATACAATATGCGACATATATGGCGGGGATGATAGGAGTAAAGGAAGAGACGGTTGGCCTTGTTTCGTTGCAGGCTACGGGCAACGAACTACAAGCTGGGGGAAAAGAATATAAATATGTTTTAGATTTCAAAAATGCGGAGACGGGAAGTGATCTGTGGTTGTTTTCTAAAACAAGCGCGCTTCATGAGAATTTTGATAGATTAGTTGTGCTTTTAACACCTTCTTTTCCAGGAGATGTCTGGTATACAAAGAATACTGAAAATATGAAAGTTACAATCTATGGAGAAAAAGGGGGAGAAGTTTCATATCGGTTGACGGCTCCTCGCTTTGACTGGGCTCAGTGGACAAATTATGCAGAAGTCATTGATGGTATATATGGGTTTATCCTTGATTAAGTATGAAAAAATTGATAGAAAAAACTTCTTATCAAAATAGATTGATTTTAACAGCATTATTACTTACTGT
The DNA here is from genome assembly GCA_964565105.1 of uncultured Candidatus Saccharibacteria bacterium. Lineage (GTDB taxonomy): Bacteria > Patescibacteriota > Minisyncoccia > UBA6257 > Colwellbacteraceae > CAZMCG01. The sequence goes on along the minus strand of CAZMCG010000013.1, from coordinate 1,254 downwards.
TATTTTGGTTGCCGGAATCCAATTTTTTGTTGAGGATTTCCCAAGGTATACACCTAAATTACAAGAGAAGTCCCAGTTTATCGAAGAGGCTCAGGTTACAACTCCCCTTGTTCGCAAGGACACATTCACAATAAGAAGCGAAAACCCCCCGTATATTACATGGGCGAGTTTTGACCCTCTGGACTATGAGATAGGAGAAACGCAGGTGGTTGAAGTTAAAATAGAAAATGAGCTTCCCGTAGAGAAGGTAGGTGTTACAATAATAACAGACAATCAAGAGAAAGTTCATGAACTTGAGTTAGTTTACGGCACCGCAGAGAAGGGCACGTGGAGGGGCTCGTGGGTTGCAGAAGACAGTAAGGACTTCAGGTATCAGGCTGTTCTTAATGCAGAGAGTGCGGCTGAGTCGTCAGAGGTTGTTATTACTTTTAGGTAGATTATAAAATGAGTCACACGCCACAGATTACAGATTACAGGAGGGGTAATAAAAAACTATTTATATTGTCAATCGGGCTTTCTTTTTTGCTTTTTGTTTTTCTACCTCAATCCGCTTACGCAGGCACCGCCATAGCGCCTCCCGGCGGCAATCACAGTATATCTTTAAACAGCGCTTTTTCGGGTATTGTCAATGGCGTAGATGTAGGAAATCTTATAATCAATCCAGGCGTCACTTTAACAATAAATGCTAATCAGACGATAGTTTTTAATAGCGGGCACAGTATGATAATTGATGGGACTATAGTAATGAGTAATACAAATGTTCAATTAAGGAAAACAAATTTGTGGATGGAAGATAAAGATGGAGATGGCTGGCCTTCTACGCTCGTGCAGCAGGCCTCAGACACACAACCCTCTGCGGGGTTTGTTCGCAGAAACACGGTGAGCTCTCTTGCGATTGTAGACTGTGATGACAATGCTCACTCTCTTACAAACACTTGTGCTACTTGTACCCCATCTTATACCGCAGGTGCTTGGTCGGCGTGTTCTGGTCCGTGCAGCTCGATAGGCACGCAGTCAAGGACGATAACTCACACTGCCTCAGACTGTTCCCAATCTACCTCTATAGAGAACAGATCTTGCAACACACCTGCGTGCACCTGTACCGCCTCGTGCGGCGCGTGGTCTGGCTGGTCTGCGTGCTCTGGTCCGTGTAGTAGTGTGGGTACACAATCAAGATCAAGAACATGCACGGCAACTAATTGTTCAACATTTACAAATTCGGGGTCTCAATCTTGCAACACACCTGCGTGCGCC
>CAZMCG010000012.1:16141-18315 GCA_964565105.1 uncultured Candidatus Saccharibacteria bacterium | reverse complement strand
TGCGGTGGGGGTGGGATTTGAACCCACGATAGGGTGTAAACCCTATACTGGTTTTCGAAACCAGCGCATTCAACCAGGCTCTGCCACCCCACCTGTGTGTTTACCCAAGGCTCTCTTTGAGCATTAGCCTTAACGCACGCTTGCCTTAATTTGTTTTAAAACACCCCTCTCTTCGCTTAGCATCAAGCACCAAGTTTATCGAACTTGTTTACACTGTTTATCCTGAACGGCTTGTGGTGAGTAGCATCGAACCAAGTCGAAGGAAGCGAGCGAAATGTGGACCCACGGAGAATCGAACTCCGACCCTCGGTATGCAAAACCGACGTTCTACCATTAAACTATGGGCCCAAATGAGACGAAAATACGAATTTTTAAATTTGTATTTGCGTTAAACTAGATGGCCACAAGCAATTAACGCTATGGCACAAACGAAAGGCAAAAAGAGGGTGTATACACACTCTTTCTATCTAAGGTGCCGAGGCCTGCAAGTAGCAGCACCGTGGACTCAAGACCAACTATAGCTTATGTGTTTTTCTATTTCTTTGCAACGCGTTTTCTCCAAAATATGAAAGCTATCCCCACTATAATGCCAAGTGTATTCATAACTACATCAAACATTATCTCAAAAGCAACACCCCTGGTGCCCCCACCTAAAAGAAAGGCGGTGCCCAAAAATTTATCCACCAAAGCCTCAAAGAGTTCCCAAAGAATTCCTCCCCAAAAAACCAAGACACCCACAATCACAAGCGCCTTACCTGGTTTTAAATCAAACCAGACCTTCACAAATTGTACCCCCCATATAACAAAAAGAAGTGGAATTATAAAATGTAAAAACTTATCATACTGAAAGCCGGTAAGTTGAAGTCTATACAAGCCAAGGCTTCCTAGTCCATTTAATATGAGCGCAACTGTAATTGTAAATTGGAAAAGATCAAGCGCTCTTCCCTTTTCCTCGCTCTTTGGTTTTCTAAAAATGATCCGTGGCATCAAAATGATCACCGCTGAAACAAGCGCGAACATACCCATAATCCACGGCATATAAAAAGTGTGTAAAATGTCTGCTGGGGTCACTATCAACACAATTCCAGACACAACAAACGCAAAAATAGAAAAATTTACAAATTTTCTCATAAGCCAGGCCACTGTATCACACCCGCTCGCCCTTCGTCTATGCTTGAACTTTCAATAACAGTACGATTTTTAATTTAAAAGATTCCTACCGAGGCGCGAAGCACCGAGACAAACGATGGGATAAGTCACAAAATGTGGACCCGGGGGGAATCGAACCCCCAACTCATCCATGCCATGGACGTGTATTACCGTTATACCACGGGCCCCCTCTAGTCTTTCTTGTACTCCCACGGGAGTACTCCACTCTCGATAACTTTTTGTATAATATCCTTTCGTTTATACCACTTCAATCTATACTCTGTCTTTCTAGTCTCCGTTAGCGTGGCACAAAGAATGATTTTCTGAATACAGAATGGAGTAATATTTTTTGTGCTTCTCCCAATCCCCGTAGGGGACAAAGTCTCGTTTATCCCAAATATTGTAATACAACACAAATATATTCACGATCGTGAATATATTTGTGTTGTATTACCTATAGCTCATTTATCCCAGATATTGTAATCAAACCAAAGATTAAGCACCGCGAATATTGTCTTCTTTTACCAGCCTTTTTATTATAGTGGCCGCTTCGTTGGCGTCTTTTACTAAACGATATATCTCCATATCTTTTTTATCTATATTCTTTCTATTCTGATATAAGTCTTTTTCAATCCATTCCAATAAAGGAGCCCAGTAGTCCTTGCCAACTAAAATAATCGGAACGGGATCAATTTTTTGAGTCTGCACTAAAGTTGTCATCTCAAAAAACTCATCTAGGGTGCCAAACCCTCCTTCAAAAAAGATATACACCTCAGACGCAAAAGCAAGCATGACTTTTCTTGTAAAGAAATAATGGAAAGATACAGACTCTTTTGTATACTGATTTGCATTTTCTCCCTGATTTAGCTCAATGTTTATACCCGCGCTTTGCCCACCAGCCTCTGTCGCCCCTTTGTTGGCGGCCTCCATAATACCTGGGCCCCCACCTGTTATAACGGCAAAGTCATCTTTGGAAAGTAAAAAGGCAAGTTTTCTCGCTTCCTCATAATGTATATCTCCCGGAG
>CAZMCG010000012.1:0-16041 GCA_964565105.1 uncultured Candidatus Saccharibacteria bacterium | reverse complement strand
ACGCTCTGCCCATACTAGAAATCACTTATTTATAATAAACTAACTTAGATTATGCCAAACACATCATCCGCAAAAAAAGCGCTCCGACAGAGTGAGGCGCGACGAATAAAAAACCTTACAGTAAAAAGGTACACAAAAAAAGTGACTAAACACTATAATCGTCTTACATCAGAAGGGAACACAAGCGAAGCGTCTGATCACTTACCAACCGTTTATAAGGCACTTGATAAAGCGGCAAAAAAAGGGGTTATCAAGAAAAATAAGGCAAGTAGATTAAAATCTCGAATGGCCGTAAAATTAAAAGCACTAGAATCCAAGCAGAAACTACAAGTCGATAGCAAGACTAAATAAGACCTCCTCATATTCAAGACCGCCTGACTTTATAGAAATATCGTAGTCCGCAAAACGCCTTGCCTCCTTATTACCAGATAGTCTATACGCCATATTATTAAAAACCCTTGAGGGGTCTTCGTGTCTCTCAGACAACAATCTCTCTAACGCAACCACGCGCTCTTTCGTACTCCGTCCATACTTTAGTTTATTTACAAGTGTAAAATAACTTTCCCCCGGTTCCAAAACAACACCCTGATCTTTTGAAAACGACATCCGCTCAAGCTCGGTTACAATACTCCACACATCACCACTATAAGTGTTCCCAAGCGTCCTTATTGTTTTTGTATCTAATTTAACTCCATAGTCATAAGCTATCTTCCTAATAAATGCATATAAATTTTCATTTTTAAGCGCTAGAAACTCTTGTTTCTGTGCAGATTTTTTAAGTAAAAACTTATAAGTAGCAGGTAACGCTTTGCCAAAATTTATAATGATTGTTACATCCTGTGCGTCGGCGTTGCTTTTTAAAATATCCTTTATTTCTTTCTGCGCGCCTGACTCTAATATGTTGTCTAAAACGACGAGTCGCACTGGGTCAAACATAGACTTCGTGCTTATAAAGTCCGTAAGTCGTACAAACGACTCGGGTTGGGATAAATCAAACCGCTCATAAGACATCCCTGTATATTTTTTACGATACTCACCTATAATCTCATTTAACTTAGCAATACGCCTATAAGAATCGGGTCCGTAAAGTGTGATGAGCATATGCTTGTTGTTATTTAGTGTGTCTTGTTTCTATTTTATAGCGCCAACTTCAACTGGAGGGATAAGCCCTGGGTCTACAGGAAGTATAAAGTAAAAAGTTGTACCGCGACCGACTACTGACTCCACCCAAATTGTGCCTCCGTGGCGAGCTATAATATTTTTAGCAATATAAAGCCCTAGCCCCGACCCCTCAGTCTGATGCTTTATAGCGTTTTCTGCGCGGAAAAACTTTGAAAAGATTTTATCCATATCTTCCACCGGAATACCAACCCCAGTGTCTCTCACGCTTATTTGCACATAGGGCTTATCTTTTAGTTTTTCCACCCTTACTGTGATTGTGCCGTTTTTAACATTATATTTGATTGCATTATCTATAAGATTTGAAAGGGCGAGGGCTAACCGATTAGGGTCTATATTAAGATTAATTTCGGGGTCATCGCCTTTATCAAGATATAGTTTGATCCCATATTTTTTTGCTATAACCTGTGCGTTCGTAAGAATCTCTGAAACAAAATCTATTATATTAATCGTACCAAATGTATATCCAAATTTACCCTCCTCAATTCTTGAGACATCAAGTAAATCGTTCACAGTTTTTAAGAGCTTTTTTGTCGCGGCAGATCCACTACTCACAAACTCTTTGTCTTCAGGTCCCAGCTCCTTACTTCCAGAAAGCCCCTCAAAAACCCAGTTTATTGCAGAAAGTGGCGTCCTTAATTGATGTGCCGCGATTGCTATAAACTCTGACTTAGACTTGATAAGCTTAATCTCATAGGTCCTATCCTCAATAAGTTTTACAAAACCTAAGACGCTCCCGTTGTCGTCTAAAACCCTGTCTGTAGACACACGAAAATCTTGCTCACCAAAAGATATATCCACAATCTGCGGATAAACATTTACCTCAGAACGCCTCACTATAGTTGGTGCTAAAGAGGGAAACATCGTCTGAACTAAAAGTCTGATGTCTTTTTCTTTTGCTCTTTCGGGGCCAATATATTGACCCACAACCCGATCTTGTTTAATGTCGAATATTTTCTCCGCAGATTGATTGAAAATAAGTATCTTAAAATCATTATTATACACAACAACGCCATCGGAAAGATTTTTGATAATACTCTCTGATCTCCCCGATGCGGTTTTTGCCCTAAGATTTGTGGCAACGAGCCTGTGGCTTATCCAAAATATAACAACAACAATGCCCACAAGAACCACCGCATTTAACCACACCCAAATGCCCCGTGGATTTAAAATATCCACAATAACCAAAGTTGTCACCAAAAAAGCAGAAAACCAAAAAAAGCCAAACTCAGGCGAGATAAATCGTAATATAAAAGATTTCAACGCTTGCCTATTTTTCATCCTCCTTCATTATATGGAACCCCTCTTGCTTTCACAATTCCACGCAACAAACTCTCAAAACCAAGTTTTTTAATAAACTCTTCCAACTCCATACTTTCAAGTGGTAGATTTATCCTTAATTCCTCCTTACTTGCAATTACAGGCGCGTTAAAGTCCAGTGTCGCTAATTTTTTTGAGAGCAATGCCTGCTCCTCAAACTCCAGTAATTTATTTCTCAATTTCTCATCCGACATCCCAATTTCTTTGATATCTTTGTATAAATCTTCCAGTGTGGCATGGTTTTTTAAAACCTTTTCCGCTGTCTTTGGCCCTATACCTGGAACGCCCGGGATATTATCAGACTTATCACCAACCAGACCTTTGTAATCCGCCATTTTCTCTGGAGGAATACCGAACCTATCTATAACCGCGTCCTTATCATACACAACAGTATCACTTATGCCCCTTTTGGGAATCTCGGCTACTACTTTTTTGTCACGGACAGCTTGTAACATATCAAGATCTCCAGACAATATAACAATTTGTAGTAATCCCTCTTTGCGAAATTTCTCTGAAAAAGTAGCAATTATGTCATCCGCTTCCCACCCCGCTTTCTCAAATGTTTTTATTTGAAATTTTTCAAAAAGCTCGTGAGCCTTTGCAAGTTGAAATATTAACTCATCCGCTATGGGCGCTCTTGTTGCTTTGTATTCCTTATATTCCCTTGCGCGATGCGTGAGCTCTTGTCTGTCAAACGCGGCCGCCGCATATCCCGGTGGCCTCTCACGCATAATTTTTATAAGCATACTTGCCAATCCATACAACGCACCCGACGGCTTATTGTCAGGTGTTGTAAGTGGAGGGAGCGCGTGGAACGCTCGATGCACAAGAGAATTAGCGTCTATTAAAAGTAATGTGTCTTTCGTTTTTACTTTTTCCATACTTTAATTTTATCCAAATTATACTATTGGGTAAAATGCCGTTTACCCTATCCGCCCATTCAACCAGAACTATATTTTTAGAATCGCTCACTAACTCCTGAAAGCCCAAACCACCTAAGTCCCGACCGCCCACCCTATATGCATCTATGTGAAATACATTTTTATACTTTTCTTTTTTAGGCAAAGAATATCTTCTTATAACCAAAAAGGTTGGGCTCGTAACTCGTTTTGAAACGCCGAGTTGACGCACAAGGGACTTTATAAATGTTGTCTTACCAGCGCCAAGCTCGCCAACAAATCCTATCACAACAGCCTCTTCTTTTGGCTTTGTTTTTAAGATCTCCACTGCGAAAGCTTTCGCAATAACAGAGGTCTCGCGCAAAGAACTCACTGTGTACTCTGTATCCATATTACGCTTCAAATAATTTTTTTACAAAGAGTGACGCTACAGCCCCAGCTATAACAGCGACTACAGCTCCAAGAAAGAATACAGGAAAAAATCCTCCATCAGCTATAACCCCTCCTCCCGAAAAAGCCAACGCCTCCAAAGCTGTGTTATCTTGAGCCTCCACCTGCGGTAAAAATTTTTCTCCAAATATAATCTCGTCCTCTCCTATAGATTTCGTGTACACTATCTCGTCAACCTTTTCTCCCGCCTGGTTATAAAGCGTAATTACATCTCCATTGTTGTTTAGGGTTATGCCAGTTTCTTTATGAGAAAGTGTTAATTTATACCCAGGCTCCAAAACAGCTGACAAAAGGGCACTGTCCCCACTTGCGTCAGACACACTCCAGCCAACAAGGCTTATACTTGATTCTCCATCGTTTACAATCTTTATCCACTCTCCTTCCGTATCGGGCCCCACGGGATTAGGCAAAAGCTCTTTTATATAAATCATCTATAAAAGTTTTCGTGGCGGCTTCTTGCCCATATGCGTATACGCGCGAGGCTCTACAACACGCCCAGCAGGGGTTCTTCTTATAAACCCCAGTCTCATAAGATATGGCTCATATACATCTTCTATTGTCCCCCTATCCTCACCTAGCGCGGCCGATATTGTTTGGATTCCAACCGGCCCGCCACCAAATTTCTCAATTATAGAATCAAGGAGTGCGCGGTCGTAAGACTCCAAGCCTATTTCATCTATGTCCAAAAGTTTTAATGTCTTTTTCGCCGCATCTTCCGTTATTTTTTCCCCTCCCTTTACTTCTAGAAAATCACGGGCGCGTTTTAAAAGACGGTTTGCGGTCCTCGGAGTAAAACGCGATGCCCTCGCAAGGACGCTCACCGCTTTTGGCTCTATATTAACTCCTAAAATTCCCGCTGATCGCGAAATTATAAGCTCAATATCTTTTTCACTATAATAATCAAGTTTAAAAGTAGCTCCAAACCTTGAGCGTAATGGCGCCGACAAAAGATTGACGCGAGTTGTCGCAGCTATCAATGTAAACGGAGGAATATCAAGTGAAATACTCCTAGCGCCAAGTCCCTTCCCTATAATAATGTGTAGTTTCCTTGATTCCATAGCGGGGTATAGAATCTCCTCTATCATACGATTTAGTCCATGCGCCTCGTCTATAAACAGAACCTCATTCTTTTCAAGGTTACTTAAAATAGCAACTAAATCTCCCGTTTTCTCAATTGTGGGACCAGATGTTACCTTCATAGATGAGCCCATTTCTTTTGTAATAAGCCTTGCGAGTGTTGTTTTCCCAAGCCCCGCTTGCCCATAAAACAAAAGGTGATCAATCGGCTCGTCCCTTTTTTGAGCGGCTTCAATTATAATTTTCAGGTTTCTTTTTATAATCTCCTGCCCTATATAGTCATCCCATTTAACAGGACGCAAAACAACATCAATCGCCTGATCCTCGTTGTTATTTTTCTCTACTTTTTTCTTTTTTTGTAAATTATTATCCTCCATTGACAAGTTGTTATTTTTATGATATAAATTACCTCAAAGGACAAGGGTTTGTGGGTAATTGCATGAGGTCTCTTTTAGTAAATGGGTGGCAGGGTTTTGGCTTGGCTATTCCTCAGAGCGTATCTCAACTTTTTAGCTTTGCTAAATTTTAAACAATACCCACAAATCTCTGTCTTTTTTTATTTCCACAAGATGGGGCCCGTTTGCTCCTCTACCTCAATTAATGTTGTTACTCCTTGGAGGGCTTTTATTATCCCATCTTCTTGCATTAAAACCATTCCCTGCTCCCTTGCCGCGGTTTGCATCTCTTTTTCTGTAACACTCTTGTGCGCAAGCTCTTTTATCTTACTTGTCATTTCCAAAACCTCCACAATAACAAGCCTCCCAACATATCCATCCGTACAATCCCCGCAACCCTTTGGGTTATAAAGCTTTGTACCAATATTCTCACGAGATACTCTTTTCGGCAAATGCAAAATAAAATTATCTATACTTAAGCGAAGCTCGTCGCCTATCTCTACCTCTTCCCTGCAAGCCACACAAACCCTCCTTACAAGCCTCTGAGCTAAAACAAGCGATAACGAAGATCCTATAATGTTTTGCTTCACACCCAGGTCTATCAATCTTGGCACGGCGCCAGTCGCGTCGTTTGTGTGAAGTGTAGAAAAAACAAGGTGCCCCGTAAGTGAAGCGTGTATTGCTATCTGCGCTGTCTCTAAATCACGGATCTCGCCTATAAGAAGGATATCGGGGTCCTGTCTTAAAATGGATTTCAACCCAGAAGAAAATGTATAGCCACTATCTTTATCAACCTGAGTTTGTTGAACTCCATCTATATGATACTCAATGGGGTCTTCTATTGTAATAATTTTCAACGCTGGTGTTTTTTTAATCTTGAGGAAGGCATAAAGAGTTGTGGTTTTTCCAGATCCCGTCGGCCCAGTGGCTAGGATCATCCCGTCAGGACGCTTTAGCTCCCTTAAAATTATTTCTTGGTCATCATGCCGAATTCCAAGAGAGTCAATCTCCAGAATAACAGCACGCGGATCTAAAACACGAAACGTGAGAGCCTCTCCGAACTCTGCGGGAATAATAGAAACGCGGATCTCCACATCACCTTGTGGTGTTTTAACTGTAAACCTTCCATCTTGCGGGGCATCTTTTATATTAAGTTTCAAGCCCGCTAAAAGCTTCGTCCGACTTATAATCTGTTCGGTCGTTTTTTGAGAAAATGACACTATGTCGTGAAGCACTCCATCTATCCTATATCTTAGAACCACCTCTTCATTCGCTCTGTGCTCTAGGTGTATATCAGATACCACAAGAACAAGCGCGCCACCTAAAATTTTTAAAAGCGTATCTGTAGTAGATTCATTTCTTGAATGCGCAAGAACAGTTTTCGCGTCCTTTATATTTTTTAAACGCTCCTCAAGGTTTTCTATATACTCTTTATCAAAAACAAACTTATCAGTTATCTCCCTTTTTTTCTCATCCACCCGCACCAAGCCCCCTGTGGTTGTTTTATAATATTCCCAGGCGCTCTCAAGTTGCGTCTGCGTCGCCATAGAAAGATTAATATCAAATCCCTCAACCTGGGTACCTCTTAAAATTTTTATCACCCTTGGGTCTTGGGGATTATATACAATTATATATAAAGTTTTTTTATCTTCTCGCAGAACAGCAAGACCGGCCGCGCGCGCGTCTTCCTCTTTTATTATTTTTAAAGATTCGCGACTAACCTGAAGAGCTCCCTGGAAAACTGGGACACCTTTTTTTTGCGCGCGACGCTTTGCGTCTCGTGCCTCTGCTTCTCTGCGCATTGACTCTAATTTATCTTCTGTGGAATTCCTACTAAATCGCATTTATCTTGTTTATAATAAATACTAGTAAGTTAAATTGCAAAGCACAATATGTCAGGTCACAGTAAATGGAAAACTATAAAGCACAAAAAAGAGGCGCTTGATCAAAAGCGCGGTAAAATTTTCTCTAAACTCGCAAGTAATATCTCAGTTGCGGCGCGTAATGGAGTAGACCCGCAGTTTAACCCCGCGTTGAGGTCCGCAATGGATCAAGCAAGGCGCCAAAAGATGCCCAGAGAAAACATTATGCGCGCCATAGAAAAAGCCACAGAAAAAAACACCATAAAGTCGCTTATAATAGAGTCTTATGGGCCAGGTGGGGTGGGTATTTTAATAGAAGCATCAACCGATAACCACAAAAGGACAATAAGTGAAATTCGCTCCATTCTCAAAAAATGTAACGCAAGAATTGCAGAGCCGGGAAGTTTAATGTGGTCTTTTGAAAAAACAGACACGGGTTATTCTGCAAAATTTCCGCAAGATGTAAATGAAGAAATAAAAGAAAAAGTTGAGAATTTATTAAAAGAGCTTGGGAAACACCCTGATGTTATAAAAACGCTCGTTACAATATGATAATCCTTGGCATTGACCCCGGAACTACACGCATGGGATATGGAATAATATCAACAAAGAATAAGTTAAATCTTATTGAATCTGGTGTTATAGGAAATAAAAATGGATCTAAAGAAGAAAGACTCTATCACATACACAAGGAATTAAAAAAACTTATTGAAAAATATAAACCCGAGATTATAGGAATTGAAGAAGTATATTTCTCAAAAAATAAAAAAACGGCTCTCCTTATAGCGGAGGCAAGGGGAGTGGTCTTATCTTTATCAAGGCAATCTGGGGTTCGTATTTTGGAATTTACTCCAAGCAACATAAAAAGTATGGTGGCAGGTGATGGAAGATGTGATAAAAAAACTCTTGCAAGGGTTGTAGCGATAACGCTCGGCGTAAAAGAAATTCCTGGACCTGATGATATATCTGACGCTCTGGCTATTGCTATAAGAACATCATTTGAGGTAAAGCAAACGCAAAACTAATCCCATTGCGATAAGTAGTATAAATAGGTATTTAACATTGACATAAAATACCTTGTGTGCTACTATTGCAGGTAATAGAGACTCCCAAAAGGGAGTCTTTATAATTACACAATGGGTGGCAGGCACCCTTATAGTATGAGTAGATATCTTATAGGAGCGTTTCTACTACTTGGGTTGGGGATAGTGCAGATGGGTATTATAGGCAACGCAGCGCAAAGCCCTTATACTCCAGCAAGTGCACTTATCTACGAAAGTTCGTTACTAAACAAGTCTCCGATCAAAAAAATACCGGAGACTAAGTTTGTACATGGCGTAGTTATTACCGCTTATTCATCCAGAGTAATCGAAACGGACTCAACTCCGTTTATAACCGCCTCCGGGACAACAGTTCGGCCGGGAGTAATTGCAGCTAATTGGCTGCCTTTCGGTACTAAGATTAAAATCCCAGAACTATTCGGTGACCGGATCTTCACAGTTGAAGATCGCATGAATCGTAGGAATCACGATAAAGTAGATGTATGGTTCAGGAGTACAAGCGACGCTCTTAACTTCGGTGTCCGTAAGGCCCGAGTCGAAATCTTATAGCAGGGGATTGGTCAGAGACCTTCTCTAACCAATTGTAGGGTCGAAATCTTATAGCAATGTGTAAATTCACTCGTTGTGAATGACGCTGTTATAAATGGAATGCAATAACAAAAAAACCCACCAGTCGGTGGGTTTTTTTATTCTCTACACGATTGGTCAGAAACCCTCTCTTATCAGTCGTGCAAAGATAAATCGGGAAAACCCGAACTTGAATAATGTCCGAGGCGACGCCTCGGACACTACACAATCAGCATATTAACAACTAAGGAATTAAACAGCGCGTGCAAAATTACGGCGCCGATAAAGCCGAAAATCAAAAACCTCTTGCCAGCCAAACCGGCAAACACCATCACTAAAACCGTAATGTCCGAGGCGACGCCTCGGACACTACATATTAACAACTAAAGAATTAAAAAATAAGTGTAGAGCCATAAACCTATAACTACAGGATGTCTTTCTTTATCTCTTCAACGTCCTTCTCAAGTAACTGCTCTGAATCCTCAAGTATCTTCTCTAAGCGAAGAATCGCCGCGTCCTCCTTTTCGGTAGACCCCTTTGTCACCTTAGCGCGCTTCAATGAACGAATTTCTTTGCGCACCTGAATTTTTAATTTTTGGAACGCTTTCTTAATGTCTTTCTCGGTTTTTGCGACATCTCTTTTAATTCTTCTCTTCCACATAATAAACCAACGCCAAGAGTACCAAGTAATTCCGAAAACAAGCGCGACAAGCGCGATTATAACGACGAGCGATCCAACCGCATTAATTAGGAATGTTATAGTGCGGAAAAACGCACCCACACCAACGTAAACCTTTACCGACGCACTAGGATCCGAAATAGCACCCCTATCATCTATCGCTTCTGCCCAGATTGTGTAAATCCCGCTGTCAAAATCATCTCCAAGATTAATATCAAATGCGCCATCACCTCTTATTCTCGTCTTCTGGGATACGGGCTCACCGTCTCCTTCCACATACCAAACTGTAACCTCAGTGCCGACCGGCCCTCTGCCTCCAATTCTCAAGGGTTCGCCACTTCGCACTTCTGTCGGATAATCCGTGATTACCGGAGACTCAATTGACTCAATATTAAATTCCACAATCGTGCCCGTAAAGTTGCCCGCCCTATCATATGCTTCCACTAATAGTATGTGACTTCCTGGACGCTGTGGGGGCAATTGGTACCCACCTTCAACCTCTTCCGGCGAGACTTCGAAAAATTCGCCGTCGTTAATCCTCACGCGATAGTGATCAACTCCCGATGGGATATCCTCCGCCTCAAAGCGAGCGATAGGCTGTGGATCCGTCGGGTCTAGTTCCTCAACAAAAGTAATTTCGAATGGATCAGGGCTCTGTGTGTCAATCTGAAACCTAAAGTGCGACACACCACCCCACCCATCGTCATTGCGAAATTGGGCGTGGAAATACCACCTTCCATCTGATAGGTCTTCAATTGTGCGTGTAGAAATTGGCGGCGAATAGTTCACGCTCGGTAAGGCGTTCTGTATCCTCCCGACTAAAAGACGCACCTGATCAATGTCAGCTGGCACATCCCACCCAAACTCAGCTGTACTCACGTTATACCACCTTGTCGGCTCCGGATGCGTCGGCGAGACAATAACAGGCGCTCCGGGAACTCCAAGGATCGCCGTTGGCGCAGGAGTCGTTGCTTCTGGTATTGAAGGAGTCGCTCCCCCTAATGAGAAATTCGCACGCCCCAAGTTTGCCAAAATATTCGTGCCCCTACCATCATTAGCAAGGACTGATCCCGAAAAAAAAGTCAGTGGCGCAGACCCCGCAGCCTTAACCCTAAAATTGACGGTTATAATTTTTCCGGATGAGCCGATAAAGCCGGGATTCAAAACGATGCCTTCAAAGGTGATGGTACCTGCTGAATTTGAGAACGAGGGCTCCTGCACCCACAAACTCATAATCGAACCCGCCCTAGAAAGAGAAGTAACCCGCAGTCTATCAGTGGGAAAAGTAGCGATTCCCGAAGCCGCATTCATTGCCTGATTCGCGCTTGAAACATATACTGCCACAGAAAATCTGTCGCCTACTATATATGATCCGGATGAGGGAGAAAAATATATATTTGCGGCTTGAACCGTCACGGACGAAACAATAAAAAATACGCCTATGAGAGTAAGAAATATTAAAAATTTAATTGTTTTCTTATTTTCCATATTCTAAATTCTAAACCCTCGCTTCCTCCATAAAAATCTCCTAATGATGTAAGCAACTATTATTATTAGTATAATAAGAATTGAGTAATTTTTATACCAAGGCGAAGGATGTAGTGCGGGCAATACAGCTATTCTCTCATTTCCGCTCTTATCTATCGCCTTTACAGTAATCTTTTTATTTAAATCTTGATTTTGTAAAAGATAAGGGCTTTCAGCGCGAATAAATTTTCCCCTACCCTCGCGTACTTCATAATAATCTATCCCCGAACCCTTATCTTGCGTAGCAAAAACCAAAAACCACTTTTCATTAAATAGAGCGGGGTCACTGGCAATCTTGGGTATAAATAACTCCGGAGGATCAATGTCAATTTTTGAATCTGGAATTTGGAAATTGAAATTTGGAATTTGTTCGGAAATTGAAAATTGAAAGTTAGAAATTTTCAATGAAGTCTCTGTTCCTTTTCCATCATTAAGTAACGATTTTGCATCGTGAATTTCTATTACCCCCCTTCCTTGTTTTTTAGTTTGAAAAACTGCTGAAAAAATTAATCCTTTTTCGCCTATATAGCCACCTGGAGTAATTCCCGAAAAGACAATTTCTGCACCTGCTTTATCTAAAGCCAAGGGCCTCTCAATCCAAAAGTTAATAATGGAATTACCATCTTGTATTTCTTTTAATTCCAATAAATCACCTGGAAATAATATCTTTCCCTCAATCGCGTTAATAGCTTTGTTCTCGGTATTCATTAATACATCTATCTGAAATTGCTGACCACTGATTATATTAGTAGTTTTAGCCTTAAAATAAATTTCTGCAGCAGACGCCAAAGTCGGCATTAGCGCAAAACTAACAATGAAGAGCACGAATATGGAATTTGGAATATGGAATTTGGAATTTGCCGAAGATTTTATCATTGTATTTTTATATATTCTAAATTCTATATTCTATATTTATCCTGTCCAATGAAAGGCTATGATACTAAAGTCTACCAAACTTACCCTTCCATCATCGCTGAGACGCTCTCTTTCCCTTACAATAAACTCAGCGCTCAACGGCCGATTATGCCAAAACGCAGTGATAGAGAAATCAACAAGATTCACTCTACCATCGCAGTTTAAGTCCGCCCTGCCACACACAGCCCCTACAGTTCTCGCAACATTTCTCACGCCAACCAAAAAGCTTACTGACTTACTAAAAGAGCTGATTTCTCCCTTATATGCAGCTTTTGATCGGGTAGAGTGTTGTTTCATTGACAAAAACGAGGTATCAAAATTAAAAAGATACACGCCGTCCTCATCAGCATTTACTTTATTAAAAAATACTTCTTCTGAATTTACCTCTATTGTAATCTCGGCATTTGGCTTGCTCTGTCCGAAGATGGTAATGTTGTCGCCTCTTCTCACCTCGCTCTTGTCCGTAGTTAATGTGGGGGCGATAAAAATACCGCCCACTTTTGTGGTTGCGCCCGAAGTTACGCTTATTGGAAAAGTCAAAAGAGAAGACCTTATGCCCTTATTATCTTCGCTGTAAACGCTGAAAATAAAATTCCCACCGGAAAGCCCCGAGAGAATTATTGTGAAATTGGCATCTGCGCCAGCAACGGTAGTAGCGGCAATCTGTGCGTCTTTCAAAAGTGTGATAGTGCTGTTCGGATACGCCCTACCGGAAAATGTAACGCTGGTAACGGGAACGCCTCCCCATCCTCCCCCACCTCCCCCACCTCCTGGAGGTGGAGGAGGTGGGGGAACAACAACTTCGGCCGAGATATTAACTGGCGAAGGGGTAGCAGCTAAAGCAAAATAGGACATGTTCCCAAAAACACTTATCAAAATAAATGCTGATATTAAAAGTTTTTTGAAAATTTTGTTTTTGCGTCGCATCTCATCCTGCGCGCGCTTTCTCAATAACCCACAGATTGTACCGCTTGAGTCCAATAGCACCAAAAAAACCAAATAGAGCAAGAAGAACAACTATAATGCTCAATAGTTGCCACGGAATCACCAAGAAGCGAAAATTTGTCTCTGTAGTTTCGTTATCCTGCCCAAAAGTAAGGGCGAGTTGCGCATTATACACCCCAAAGGCAAAATTGTCCCATTGGGCTCCGGCTATTTCAAAAAATCCTTTCTTTTCCTGCTCGGCCGTGGCTTGCGTCATAAGCGCAAGTTCTTCTTTTTTGGTTAAATCAGATATTCTCTGCCCCGAGCTATGCCAAAGCGCCGTAAATTTGCGAATACTTCCCGGCAAAACATTGCCTTCTCCTTTATTTGCGTCCACAATAGCCGAAGTAAAACCGAGCGTGTTTTTTATCTTTATCTCGCCTTCTGGCTTAATCCTGTCACCGCCATCATTTGAAAAGCGATAGGTAAAAGTAACAGGAAGAGATGCTAAAACCCTTCCACCATCAGTATTTAATTCCAAAAGGCCGCCACCTTCTTGTATGTCGCCTGTTACTTTAAGTAGCACCAAAATGCCAACTTTTCCTCCAATTGCTACCTGACCTTCTCCCACTTGAGGGGGGCTGGTTCCCCAAAAAATGGCGGCAAAATGTCCACCCGGTTCGGCATCTTGCGGTATTTCAATCGTAAACGGAATAGTCTTACTCTCACCCGGCTCTAAGCTAACTTGTGGTTCGGTATCAATCCAAGTAGCCAATCCTTCTCTACCCGGCAAAAAGTGCGGCGCACCAGTCTCTCCTCGAGCCTCAAAGTTTTCATAAGAGGCATAGAAAATCTTAGATGTATCCTGTTCATTAAACAAGCCGAGTTCACCAGTAATGGTTTGTCCAGGATCACCAGTTAATTCCATCCGTGGAGGAGAAACTGTCAATGCACCCACTTGCGACGCAAAAAGCGCAACTCCTCCTATGACTAAAACTGTAGCAAAGATAAATTGTTTCATTTTTCTAAATTCTAGATTCTAGATTCTAGATTCCAAAACTAGAATGTCGCGGTCGCAGTATAAGTCAGTGTAGAGGTATAACTTCCCGCTTCGGTAAGCGCGGCAATATTGGCAATATAAGTTATATCGTAGGTTGTGTCAGCCGAAGCGCCTATTGCTGACGCAAGCTGGCTGGGGCCAGGTGGGGTAAAGGCGTAATTTGCGCTTGCATACGGCGCGCTTACTACTCCATCGCCGCCAGTCGCTAATGCTTTGATGCCAAATTGCTCTGTGCCCGGAGCAGACGCAACTGCGGTTGCTCCAATAGCTGTGATAATGTTTGCGCCAGAAGTAAGAGTATTACCACTAACAGTCAAAATGTATCCACTTGTACCGTTTGTGCCAACAATAATGTTGTGCGCTGTTACCTCAGTTGCAGAACCGCTTATGGTGTTTGCCCATCTTGCGTTAGCGGTGGTTAAAGTGCCAAAAGCAATGGAGTTGTGGGAAATTGAAAAGGAAAGCGACTCAACCACGGTGGCTGTTGCCGCAACCTGGTCGTCTGTAAGAAGATTTACCGCAATATCCCCAGTGTCAGCAAAAGTACCGGCTATAGATATTAGGTAAGTGCCCGGTGTGGCATGGTTGGTGATTTGGTTTGCTCCTGCAACACCAAAATCAGCATTCAATCCAATTTGTATCTCAATTACTGAGCCCGCGGTGACTACAGCGTTACCATTAGTAAGGGTAAGCGTCTGTCCTGATACAACCGCGCCCCACGTTGCGGTAACTGGAGTTGCCGCTACGGCAAGGTCTACCGCACCGTCTTTAATATCCACATCGCTAAATAAAATCGAAGTTATGTCCCATCCAACAGGAAAAGTAACGGTAATGTCCTGTCCAACAGCTACTCCCGTTGGTGTAGTAAACTGAATCGTGTGGTCAGATAATGTGCTTACTTTTAAGCTTGACATTGTGTTGGATTTATTGGTCAAAGGCGCTGCATGGGCAACTTGCAAAAACGACCCCGCCAACATTGCAACCAATGCCAACATTAAACCTAAGCTTGTAATTGTATTTATTCTTGTAATTGTATTTATTTTTAATATTCTCATATTAATTTGATTATTTATGCTTATAATTATCTACTTACCCCATAGGGAAACGAAGTTTATCCTTCAGGGTTTTAACTATCGACTTTTATTAATCGTATCGCATATTAATCATATCATATCAATCTATACTAACATACTAAAAATTATCCACAACTTTATTATACTTCAAAAAGTACCCGTTACAACATAGGTCAAAATTGCAGTGTAACTTCCCGCTTCGGTAATAGCACCTATATTTGCAGCATAAAAGACAGAATATGTATCTGCTGTTCCGTCACCAGGGCCAGAAGAAATCTGATCCGGAAATGCGACGGTATCAAAAGCGTAGAAATTAGCGGCGCCATTATAAGGAGCAGTAACTGTCCCACCTGCGCCGGCGGAAAGAGTTAATCGTATTCCAAACTGCTCTGTTCCAGTACCCAAGGTAACATCGGTTGCTGTTGGGCCTATCGCAGTTATCGTATTTGTGCCAGATGTAAGAGTGGTGCCATTTACCGTTATCATGTATCCGCCCACCGCGTTCGTGGAAACATTCAAAGTGTGAGCAAAAACCTCTGCTGCCGAACCGGTGCCCGCGTCATTCGCAAACCTCGTCGCGGACGCAGAAAGCGCGCCAAATCCTATCGTACTGTCAGAGATGCTGAAGCTCAAATAAGGAACCTGCGTGACATCAGAAAAATTAATCGTTATGTCATGCAATCTTGGAGTAACTGAAGTATCAGTGGTGCTAAAAAATGCTTTGTATTGAATCCATCTGTGGGTATCGTGAACAGGATTAATCGCTGTGCCAGTTGTAATATAAAAAGTGGCACCAGTGCCATCAGGGCCTAACCAAGCAGCAGTCGCTAAACCAGCTTCGGTAGCAGCTGTTCTTAACTGAAACTGCAAATCAGTGCCAGTTGGTTCTGAAACAGTGAAACTTAATGTTGTAAAATCTGAACTCTGTTGAGTATCAATAGCAGAAGAGATAAAGGTGCCAAGAGAAAAATAAGTTACCACAGAATCATTACGAAAAAATTCTACAAAGCCATCATTATCACCGACTGCTAAATCAAAGTCACCATCATTGTC
>CAZMCG010000011.1:0-18437 GCA_964565105.1 uncultured Candidatus Saccharibacteria bacterium | reverse complement strand
CATAAACCTCCGCCAAAGGCGGATCTCCACCGAAGGATGGACAGGCTGCCGCCGGCGGAAAAAAACTCCAATCACCTATTCTAAAATTCGATCAGCTAATCTCTGCTGAAAATAAACAGGAATTAGCCGATAAAGAGAAGGTGGCCATCAAAAGATCCTGAGGCATCGAATAAATAAGACCCCTGTTTTATTATGACTTAATGTTTATGAAATCATAAATGCGCATTTTTAATATGTGCATTCTTAATTTTTAGAATTACCACAAACCCGATAATGAAAAAAGGTAAAATTGAAATAAGCGCGTATGTAAAATTTGTGAGCGTAGCCACTACCCCAAACACAATGGGTCCTAAAACACCAGAAAACCTTGAAGTTAACCCCTCAAAACCTAAAAGCTCAGCCACCTTATGACGCGGGCTTATAAGAATAATAACCTGGCGATTGAGTGTCCAAATTGCCCCCAACGCCACTCCCCCAAGGGCGCCTGCAATAATAAAAGAAGTCTGCGTTGTAAGAATTACAAGAAAAGTAACAAGCCCAATCCAAGTAAGAAGAGCAATTTTAATCATTGGTATTGGCCCAAACTTATCAGCGAGACGCCCAAACGAAAATGAGCCAATAATCGCAAAAAACGACATTATCGCGAATACGGGAAAAAACTCCCTTACAGTAAGACCAAGTTCTTGAGTAGCAAAAATAGACAAAAAGATTATAACGGTATTCATTCCGTTATTATAAAAAAAGGAGGCTATTAAAAACCTAGCGAGGACGGGTCGCTGGGGTAATGAAACGAGTGTTTTTTTAACTTCCGTGAACCCCACGCGTAAAGAATCAAGAAATCTTAATCTAATTACATCAGTCCTGACTTTGTCTGGAACCAAGAAAAACAAGGGAAGAATAAAGATAACATAGAAAATTCCAGCCTCCCAAAATATAGCCCTTACACCATAAATACTCTCCCATCCAAAATGAGAAAGGAGTGGGTACGCAACCGCAAGGCTTACCATAGTGCCCACATATCCAACCGCGACGCCCATGCCCGAAAGTGAGCCGAATAAAGAACGGGGAACAATATCCACCATCTTTGCGTCATACACATCCTTAGCGATCAAGTGGGTAATTCTTGCAAAAGAAGCTAGAACAAGGGCCATCATCAACTGGGAATAACCAACAAGTATCGCAAGAACTGCAGTTGTTACTGCTGAGACAACAAGAATTGGCATCCTCTTTCCTGTCGCGTCAGATACTGCTCCTATAAGTGGAACAACAAGTGCCGCCCCGATGGCTGATATGCCCATCGCTAATCCTATGTGAAGCTCATTACCGCCTAGATGCACAAGAATTAAAATAGGAAAGAAAAAAGTAATAAAAAGGGCTGAAAATGCAGTGTCTGCAAAGTCATATAAAGACCAGGCAATCGTTTTTTTATTGATAAGCATACTCATAATTACTGGGCGTTTTAAAATATTCAAACAGGCAAGCGCTGATTACCCACTAAAGCTCTCGTAGAGTTGTCCTAACCCAAGTAAACTCGCCTCACTCCAATGATTTCCAAGAAGTTGAAAACCAACTGGAAGATCACCCTTGTTCTCTTTCGCAGGTATTGAAATACCAGGGATACCCGCAAGATTCGCTGGAAGAGTGAATATATCTGAAAGATACATATCAAGCGGACTATTCATCTTCAGGCCAAACTTAAACGGCACCGTTGGGGTTGTCGGTGTTAAAAGTACGTCTACATTTTTAAATACTTCATCAAAATCTTCACGGATTAACGCACGAACTTTTTGCGCCTTTGAATAGTATGCGTCATAATACCCAGCAGAAAGTACAAATGTCCCCAAAATGATTCTACGCTTTACCTCAGCGCCAAATCCGTCTCCCCTGTTTGAAAAATAAAGTTCCTGAAGATTCGCTTTTGAACCACGCACACCGTATCGAATACCGTCATACCTTGCAAGATTAGTACTCGCTTCCGCGGGTAAAATAATATAATAAGCTGACAGAGCATACTTGGTGTGTGGTAAGCTAACTTTTTTTATAGAAAACCCCATCCTCTTAAAAGTTTTTATAGTCTGCTCAATCGTATCACCTACCCGAGAACTCAATCCTTCAATAAAATATTCCTCAGGAATGCCGATTGTAAGCCCCGTAAGTTCTGAGGCGCCGAGATCTTTATACATAAATTTTGGGTTACTAGTTGAATCCCGTGGGTCATGTCCGGAAATCGCACGAAACAAAATAGCTGCATCTTCAACGGTTTTTGTCATAGGTCCTATTTGGTCAAGTGATGAGGCAAGCGCTATAGAGCCAAAACGCGATACCGCACCGTATGTTGGCTTTAGTCCAACTATATTACAAAAGGCGGCGGGTTGGCGTATAGAACCACCGGTGTCGGTTCCAAGCGCTCCTAAACTCATGTCCGCGGCAACAGCCGCCGCCGAACCACCAGACGAACCACCAGGAACGCGTTCGGAGTCATGCGGGTTCCGGGTTAGATGATAACTAGAGTTTTCCGTAGAGCTTCCCATCGCAAACTCGTCTAAATTAGTTTTGCCAATTATAATCGCGCCCTCATCTTTTAGCTTTTTAACAACTGTCGCGTCATACATCGATGTGTAACCCTCCAATATCTTAGAGCCAGCAGTCGTTGGGTGATCAGTGGTCACGATAATATCTTTCACCGCAATCGGTATACCAGATAAAAGTCCATCGTCACTCACCTCTGACGCAGCCTTAAGCGCGGCCTCTTTATCCATACTCAAATATGCGCCTATTTCTTTATCCCTTGATTCAATCGTATCAAAGACAGCCTCCACAAGTTGATATGAGGAAAATTTTCCATTTTCTAACCCATCCCTTGCTTCCTTGATTGTAAGTTCTGAAAGATTAGTCATCTTTTACTTCTCCGCCAGGGGCGGATCCGCCTTCGGCGGAAAAAACTTTAGGAACCTTAAGATATCCCTTTTCTTTTTCTGGAAAAGATTCAGTACTTGGGTTAAGGCGCTCTTGTGGGATTTCATCTTCACGAAAAACATTTACAAGTGACGCGCCACCTATAACTAAAGGGGCTTTGTCCGTGTTAAGCTCCTCTAGCTCTTCAAAATAATCCAAAACATCACTCAATTCTTTACCTATTCTCTCTTCCTCTTTTTTAGAAAGCTTAATGCGAGCGAGTTTTGCAAATTTTTCTATATTGAATTTCATAAATTTAGTATGTAGTAATTAGGAAGTAGGAATTAGGAGTTAGGAAATAGGTTACAAGCTACCAAGCTATTGAGTAGTGTAATTCATTATTTGATCATCTCCAAGAACTCCACCCCTGTAATTCTTTCCACGCCAAGCTCTCTGGCTTTATCAATCTTTGACCCGGGATTAGCGCCGGTTACCACATAGTCTGTTTTTGAACTTACCGATTCGGCAGTATGCCCACCTAGTCTTCTAATGCTTTCTTTTGCTTTTTCTCGGGACATTTTCTCAAGCGTACCGGTAAGAACGAATGTTTTTCCCTTAAGTTTTCCTTCACGTGAAACCGGCTCAAATCCCACTATTCGGACACCCACTTTTTCTAATTTTCTCAAAAGCTCTATGTTTTTACTATTCCCAAGCCAGTCGATAATACTCTCTGTGACCTTGGGGCCTATACCTTCGATTTTCTGAAGCCTTTCATCAGAAAACTTGCCGAGAGTTCTGAGCAAGTCCGTCGGCTTTGTTATATATCTGCCTTCTTTTTCAAGTTCACCCGCAAGTAAATATGCGTTCTCTGTGCCTATGTGAAAAATTCCAAGGCTGTAGATAAAGCGCGGTAACCCCACCTTTTTGCGCACCTTTGTTTCTTTAATAATGTTTATGGCGGACTTTTCACCGAAGCCAGAAAGCGTCGCAATTTTCCCCTCATCTAATGTAAAAATGCCTGCTGTGTCCGAGACAAGCCCTTGGTCCAAAAACACATCTAAGATTTTCGGCCCCAGACCCTCTATGTTAAATGCGCCTCGGGATACAAAGTGGCGGAGCGATTCGCGAAGCCGCGCCCTGCAACTTGGGTTTGAGCAACGATAAATCACTCCTTCTTTTTTAACAGGCGAGTTATCAATCGGACACTTTACCGGAATTTTAAATTTTTTCTCACTGCCAGTCCTAAAATTTTTAAGAACCTCCGTTACTCGAGGTATGACATCCCCCGCCCTCTGGACAATCACGGTGTCGCCGATTCTCACACCAAGACGCTCAATCTGGTCAAAGTTATGAAGCGTAGCGTGCGTAACAGTCGTCCCACCAAGCTTAACCTGTTCCATGACCGCAACGGGCGTAAGTGCGCCCGTACGCCCGACCTGGACCTTTATGTTTTTAATTACGGTTGTGGCTTCACTCGGCGAAAACTTATACGCAACCGCCCCCCTCGGAGCCCTTCCGACGACACCCGCATCCGAAAAAACTCCGTTGTCGTTTAGAGTAACAACGACTCCGTCTATTTGAAACGGGAGTCTGTCTTTAGACTTCTCCCACCCGTCGCGATACTTAAAAACTTCATAAAGAGAATCCACAACTTTGTTGTGCGTGTTATGAGTTTTAAAACCAAGTTTGTGCAATAATTTATGCTCGTCATCATGAGTTTTCTGCCCTATATCAGTTGTGAGTCCATATATTAAGGCATCTAATTTGCGCGAAGCGACGACTCTTGGATCAAGCTGCCTTATGGCGCCAGCTGCTGTATTGCGCGGGTTTGCGTATCCCGGTTTCCCTGCCTTTTCCTGATTACGATTGATACGCTCAAACTCTTTCTTGCTTAAAAAAACCTCACCACGAACGACAAGTCTTTTAGGATAGTCGCCTCGCAATTTCAGTGGGATTGCCTCAATAGTTTTTAGATTTTGCGTTACATCCTCGCCGACTATCCCATCACCGCGGGTTGAGCCTTGCACAAGCTCCCCACCTACATAGATAAGCTCGACCGCAAGGCCATCTATTTTAAGCTCCACATAAAATTCCGGCTTAACTTTGCACTTTAAATATGTTTCCACCCGCCCAACCCATAAAGCCATATCTTCCTCGGAAAAGGCATCATTAAACGAATACATTTGCCCCTCGTGCTTAACTTTTTCAAATTTCTCCAATGGTGCACCACCGACACGCTGTGAAGGGGAGTCGGGACGCGCAAGTGCGGAATGTTTTTCCTCTAACCCATCAAGCTCTTTCCTTAATGAATCATAAGTCGCGTCAGAGACTATGGGGTTATCCAAAGTATGATAAGCGTGCCCGTATCGCTCAATCTCGCGCTTAAGTTTTTTTATGCGCGTTTTTACTGCGTCCAATGAAGTCTTCGTGCGCCTCTTCTCCATAAACTATCAAAATCTCACCTCAAGAGAACGCGCAGTTCTTTTTGTAAATCCAATTGATTTCACACTACCTGGCGGTACAAAAATTGTTCTGTATTGAGCTCCATTATCAAGAAAAATCGGTGCTACCTCACCGCAATTTCTTCTTATTGTTCTAAATTCATTAAAAAAGGCGCACTCAATGCCAGCGTCGGCCGCAAAAATTGACTTGGTTGAAGAAGCAATATCAGAGGCCTGACGAAGCTGAAAAAGCACAAGTAGCCCAGCGACAGAAGTAGCGCCCAAAATTGCGCTTGATAAAAGCATAACCGTCAAAAGCATCACCTGTCCCCGCTCTTTTGTTATTTTATCGCCTAACTTACTCATTATTTATAATGCAATTTATTACTCTTCTATAGCGCACCTTATCTTTATAGTATACTGCATATTTTTACGTATCTATAATCCTTGAGCTTATTGTTGTCTGGAGATTAACTCGGATATCTTTTTCACCACGCACCGTTATCAAAATTGTAACGCGCGGCGGAAAACCATCGCCACGCTCTGTCCCAAACAAAATAAACTTAAAATTCTCAATATATACATCGGGGGAAGTTATAAGCTCGTGATTACGACACCCGATCCCCACACACCTACCTATACCCGCATATGATCCGGATGTAATAAGTGTATAACTTACAAGCTCCCCATCGGAGTTTGTAAATGTAAGTGTATCTATTTCGCCCGATGTGGGTTGAAAGTCAAACCCAAAGCGCACCTCACGCGCAATCTGCTCTAACACGAAAGAAGAGTTACTCATAGACTCAGCTAAGTCACTTATCACGCGTGAGGTACGTAATGTATTTATGAAAGCACCTGCAGCAAGTGAAATTAAAATCAGGAAAATAGAAGATGCAACCAAAAGCTCTACTAGAGTAAACCCGTTCCGATCCGAAGCAGTGAATTTATCCGAATGCCTCGAATATTTTTTACTTAATCTCTTGAATCGCATATTTGTAGATTCGGATGTATTTGTAGCTTGGGATCACATCTTCATTTGTAGATTCGGATGTATTTGTTCCGACTTTGTCGAGGACTCTCGATAAGACCGGAGAAATCCTCGATAAGATTAGGATAGTTTTAGGTCGCTGCCTCATCATAATTCCGCTCGCCAATTAAGAAATCTACTTTCAACCTCAATGTCCATCTTTAAACCACCACGATCAATCCACTCTACGCGAGAAGTTACTTTTATTTCGTCCTGGCTTATATTATCAATACTAACTACTCTCACAAAGCTTGTCTGTGTACCAGATGTATAATTATACCTACGACTCCTTGGGTCAAACAGCAACCTATCACGCGCAATAAGCGAGTTTAATGCAACACTATCGTACTGAACACCAAAATCACCATTAACCGCAAGTCCATCATTCCATGCGGTTGTGCGATCTATAACATTAGAATCAAGAATATTTTTTACCACCTCAATCCCTTCTGCCGCTAGATTTGCGGCAATATATTGATTAGCCGCAACCCTACTTAGTGCTAATGACTGTGAAAGGAGCGCAAAGATACCCAGTAAACTAATCATAAGAACCGACATCGCAACCATCATCTCAATTAGAAGTTGACCCCTAACATCTCCTCTTTGTTTTCCATAGTTTATAAGAGGCGGCGAAGCGGATCGCCTAATGCGAGAAATACAATACAATAATTTAATAATTAAAATCTTCATATTATTTTGCTCTGATTTGCCCTACATCATTCACGCTTACTATTACACTTCCAAGACCACCTATGGCCTCTATCTCAACTAATGCAGAGTTTCTAGGCCCGCCATTTATAACTACATCAGGGTCGGGTGGAATAAATATAATATCACTAAGACTTGTAGCATCACCGAATCGCAACCTTGCAGGGTCAAGCTTCATAGAATTAGCCCTTCCATCAAGTCGCACATCATTAATTGGATCATATAAATTATTCCCAGGACAACTTGCGGCAACAGGAACTCTCTCCTGAAAAATGAATATCTCTCCCGTTGATTGATCTACACTTACTCCATATGCGCAAATTACCCCATCTACTCTTGGCCCATTATGATCTTGAAAAAACATTTGAACACTTAAAAACTTCGCGTGAGAAAATAAACTAAGAAGTCTTGCTTGCGCGCTTGCTAAAAGCACCTGTTCTGCTCCCTGCCTACTGTGTCCGGCTAAGATTGTTGTTAAAACCAGCATGATTGAAACAACAATCATAAGCTCAATGAGTGTGAACCCTGCATTAGGTTTTGGGTGATAGGTTTTGGGTGATAGGTGCATACTACGAATTTCCAATTACAAACTTCGCTCTGTACTGCATATTATCTGTTGTGTATTCCGCGTTGCGTTATATGTGCACATCACATTATCTCCAACGGAGTAAATCCCCCCTAGATATTTATACTACTTACCACTATAACACATTAGCGTTGTCGTTTTTTGCTATCTGTATGTAATAAGCGGGAGTGGATAAGAGTGTTGTGTGCCATAGTCACCCTGGAGCACCTGGATTAATGCAAATCAAAAAGTGTAATATAGCCACTTATAATATCGTGCCCAAAAAAGAACACCAATGCTACTCCGGCTACTATGTATGGGCCAAAAGGCACCGCATCTTTCATATCTTTTTTATTTGTGATAAGCAACAGGGCCCCCGCTGCGCCCCCTAAAACAAACGCAAACACTAAAGCAAGTGCGGCATCCGGCCACCCCATCAAAACCCCGACAGCTGTTGCTAACTTCACATCCCCAAAACCCATTGCTCGTCCACGTGAAATAAAATAAATAAGCCAAAAGAAAGTCGCTGCAGATAAAGTTCCAACTAAATGATTTATAAAGATATTCTGTCCCCAAAACCAAAAAATAAGCGCGTAGCTTCCTAAAAATGTCCCCTCTACAGTAAGTCCCGTTCCATACTCACCTGAAACATATCTAAACACAATCAATAAAACTCCAAATACTACAATTAATAAATTGAGTTTATCTGGAATAATTCTTAAGCGGAAATCAATAATTGATATAAGTAAAAATATAAGAAAAATAGCAATCCAAATAAGCGAGGGCACCGAATACCCAAGAACCCACGGAACAAACGCAAAAATAAGACCGGCAACAATCTCTACAAAAGGATATCCAAGCGATAACTTTTCACGACAACCCCTGCATCGTGCACCCTGTAATACAAAACTAATAATAGGGATAAGCTCAAACCAAGTGAGTTGCTTACTACAATGCGGACACCTTGATCTACCAAAATTACTTTTCCCAAATCCATCCTCCCTCGAATATCTCGTACCTACAACGTTGATATAACTACCTATGAAGGTCCCAAAAACAAACAGGAGTATAGTAAATGCTGTCTCAATCACTTCGATATCTTATGATCCTATACAATAATGGAGATTCGGTGAATCAGCACAATTAACACCGTCCTGTGTTCCATCTAAATCGTCCATAAGCACCCTGTTATCACGCTCAAGTGACGCGCCTAGTGTATACGAAAGATTATCTGCATCTGAGCCATAAAAATAGGTTCTACCCGCAACGGGATCCTGTGGAAAATTGGACGTAAAACCCTCCCTTTCCATCATATCAGCAAGGGCATCCCAATTAGCGGGATCGGATGAGTTGCATACCCCACCTGATATGCCACCCGGATAATGACCACACTTAACAAAATAAAGCTCTAGAAAATTTTGAGCATTCTTTAAGTCTGCAACACGACGAGTGTCTCTCGCAGCTGACATAAACCCAGTTACGCCCGTTAAAACTACTCCCGCTAAAGTCGCAATCACTGCAATGACAATGAGCATTTCGATTAGAGTAAACCCACCCTGCCCTTGTGGGCGACGCATGTGAAATGCGAAAGTAATATTCGGATCCCCAGGGGTCATACTTTTAAAATATTTTGAAATCTTTTTAATTATATTCATAATTAAAATATAAAGATTAGTGTTTTGACTTTTTATCCTTATTATTATACCAAAATTAAAATGTTTTTGCTAAGTCATAAATAGGGATAAGGATTGAGGCAAACAAGCCTCCCACCATAATTCCTATTATAACAAGAAGGATAGGTTGGATAACCTCTACTAGCGCGTTTACCAACCCCTCCACCTCTTGCGCAAAAAATGAAGCTATCTTTGAGAGGAGCTCGTCAAGTCTCCCACTTGACTCTCCTACGGCAATCATCTGAGAAACCATGGGGGGAAAAAGAAACTCCTGCCTTGCAAGTGACTGCGACAACTGCTCACCCTTTCTAACATCAAGTGACGCCTGATGCAACGCATCGCGATACGCAACACTTCCTACGGTATGTGCTGTCACCTCAATTGCCTGTGCTATAGGGATGCCACCCTTAATAAGGACTGCGAGCGACTCCGTAAATCTTGAGATATACAACCCCTTGATCAAATTCTTTACGATTGGCGTCCTCAAAGACACCTCATCAAAAAGCACACGACCCTCTGGGGTCTTGAAATAGTCAAAAAGTAGCACCCCACTTATTGCAATAAAGAGAAGCACAGCCCACCACCAATTCGCCAAAAATATACCCCCACCTATTAGTAGGCTTGTGAATATCGGCAACTCCACCCCAGCCTCCTCAAATACAGGCCCTATTTGTGGAAAAACTATCATAACCATAATGCCCCCTACTATAATAAACATTCCTATCATAATCACCGGATAAATAAGCGCGTTTCTAACGCTCGCGATAAGAACAGCCTGTTTTTCTAAATAATTCGCCATAAAACTCATTGACTCCTCAACGCGACCGGTTACCTCCGCGGAACGGATCATGTTTATATAAAAATCTGAAAATACATGTTCATATTTCTCAAGTGCCTGCGAAAGAGAGAGCCCCGCGTTTATATCCGTAGTAATTTCTTCTATGACTCCCGTAAGAGCAACATTCCTTGTCTGTGACTTGAGTGTATGAAGCGCATTTTCAAGAGGAATCTTAGCAGATAAAAGTGTAGAAAATTGCCTTGTAAAAATTATGAGATCACGACGCTTTATACGACCTGTAATTCTTTCAAGTCTACCCAAAAGACCGCCAGATTGTGCTTCGTCTAAAAACAAAACATAAAGACCATTACCAGAGAGAATTCCCTCGGCCTCATTACGACTCGTGGCATTTACAAGCCCAACCTGAAGCTCTCCTTCTTTTGTACGCGCTCTGTACTTAAATTTTGCCATGATTTCCTAAAATTTATTTTAGTTTAAATCATGAGCATCCGCCTCAGGCGGAGCCATGACTCATTTATCCCTGCTCTAAAAGCATACGCAACTCTTGCGGATTTAGCGAATAAAGCTCACCGTTTTCCAGCGAAATTTCTCTTTTTCTAATTAGGTTTGCGAGTGAACGATTCAGCGTGATCATCCCATCCTGTATACTTGTTTCTATAACAAGATCAATTTGGTATGCCTTGCGCTCCCTTATAAGGTTTCTTATAGCCGAGTTTGTAAACATAATTTCTGTCGCAGGTAGTCGCCCACCATCAATACGCGGCACCAATCTCTCAGAAACAATACCCGCTAAAACTGCTGATAACTGTGAAGCAACCTGACTTTGCTGAGAAGCGGGAAATGTGTCAATAATTCTGTCTATTGTCTGCGCGGCAGAGTTTGTGTGTAGCGTTGAAAAAACAAGGTGCCCAGTCTCAGCAGCTGTAAGCGCCGTTGAGATTGATTCCTGATCACGCATTTCACCTATCATGATTACATCGGGGTCTTGTCGGAGGATAGAGCGCAAAGCCTGATGAAAGCTGGGGCTATCACTTCTTATTTCGCGCTGTGAAACAATGGATTTGTCTTGAACAAAAAGATATTCTATTGGATCCTCTATCGTAATAATGTGGTCCATCCTATTATGATTAATCTCATCTAAAAGCGCAGCTAGTGTTGTGGACTTTCCGTGACCCGCTGGACCTACAATAAGAACAAAGCCCTGATTGAGTTTTGAAAAATCACGTATTATAGGTGGGAGACTCAACTCTTCAAGGGTCTTTATCTCCGTTGGAATAAGACGAAGGGCTCCTGCCATAAATCCGCGCTGAAAAAAAACATTCACGCGAAATCTCGCTTTGTCTTCAAATGCGTATGAAAAGTCCAAGTCTCCCTGTTTTAAAAATATCGCCTTCTGTTTTTCATCAAGCATAGAAAAAACTATCCCCTGCGTGTCTTCGGGTGTTAAAATCTGCTCCTGCTGTAAAGAAATTAAAACCCCGTCCATTCTTAAAATTGGCCTTCTACCGACTGCTATATGCAAATCTGACGCACCCTGACGCGCAGTTGCAAGTAATAATTCATCAAGTTTTTTCTTATAATCCATTTTATATATATTTAGTATACAGTATATCGGGATTCGACGGTTGATTAAACTAGTAACACTTGATGTCGCATACTCTTTTATTCCGTGGGTGTTTCTCTTAAAACATCTTCAATTAAAATAAGTCCCTCCAGTGCCTTTAATATGCCGTCCTGTCGCATACCCACCATACCCTGTCGCTTTGCTTCATCACGAATTTTACCCTCTAGGGGAGAAGTGTTGGTGATCTCCTCAAGCTCTCTTGTCATCGTAAGTCCCTCAAAAAGCGCAACGCGACCCACAAACGCCTTGTGGGCACACTCCTTACACCCCTTCGCCCTATAAGTTTTATATGGTGCACTTTGCTTTACCTGCATATCTTTGGGTAAATTCGCAAGTTCAGTTTTTATAATGCTCTGGATACTCTCTGGTGGTTTAATCAATTCCTTACACTCCTGACAAATTCTCCTTACTAAACGCTGGGAAAGCATGAGGTTTATTGCCGAAGGCAAAAGAAACGGCTTCACTTTCATATCAATTAATCGCGGTATGACGCCTATTGCATTGTTTGTGTGGAGTGTTGCGAGGACAACATGTCCAGTCAAGGCCGCGTGAACAGCAAGCTCTGCAGTTTCGTCATCACGAATCTCACCTACCATAATCACGTCTGGATCTTGTCGCAAAATCTGTCTGAGCCCAGAAGCAAATGTGTAGCCAATCTCTGGGCGTACCTGTGATTGGCTTATGCCTTCAATAAAATATTCAACCGGATCTTCTAGGCTCACGATATTCAACTCATCTCTATTTAAAATCTGGAGTAATGAATAGAGAGTTGTTGTCTTTCCGCTTCCCGTAGGTCCTGTAATAAGAACCATGCCAAAAGGTTGGTGTATCGCATCTTTTGTAAGTCCTGCTGCCTGCCCTATAAGTCCAAGATTATCAATGCTTTTAAGGCCAATGGTTGGATCTAATACACGAATTACAACCTTCTCACCAACAGGTGTTGGGAACGTTGAAACACGAAAATCTATATCCCTTGAAAATATTATCGTTCGAAAACGACCATCTTGCGGTATCCGCATTTCATCAATCTTAAGGTTTGAAAGAATTTTTACACGCGAGACTATCGCACTATGAAGCTCAATTGGGAAAGATGAAACTTCTCGCAAAATACCATCCACACGAAAACGGAGACGAACACGCGTTCGCTGAGGCTCAATGTGAATATCAGACGCCCCTTGCTCTACTGCCTCTTTTAGAGTAGATGAGACAAGTTTGATAATTGGAGCCTCCTCTGAAACCGTTGCGCTGTCTTCATCAATTGACACGGAATGCAATAAAGGCGAAAACGACCCTTTTTTCTTTCCAATATTCAACGACTGGATTGCCTTATCGACCTGAGTTTGATAAGGAGAATACCTTCGCAAAACACGCGCAATATCCGTTGGTGTAACAATATATACACCAAGACTCGCGCCCTCTTTTTTGGCAATAAAACGGAGTGCCTCCTGCGCCCTTACATCCGAAGGGTCTATCATGCCAACAACAAGAATTTTGTCGCTCAATTCTAGAGGAATCACAAAATATGAACCAGCAGTCTCTTCGGGGATTAATTTTAAAACCTCATCAGTAATCTTTGAGATATCAATTTTTTTATATGGAATGCCAAGTAACTTACTTTTCGCTTCAGCTATAGATTCCTCATCCAATAGATGACGATCGTACATAATCTGCTCTGCCGTCTTATCAGACTGCTTCGCTTCAAGAACAATCTGCTGAGATAGCTCATGAGAGAGCAGTGAGCCCTCAATAAGAGTATTTAGTAATGCCTTGTCATCCATGATAACCGATCCAAAAAATCCGAATTATATCCGAATGCCCCGAATAAATTAAATCTTGTAACATTGTATCATTTGTAGATTCGGATGTATTTGTAGTTTGGGGTCGCATCTTTATTTGTAGATTCGGGTGTATTTGTAGTTTGGGATCGCATACTTTTAAAACCTCTCAAATGGATTTGTCCTCCCAAACTCACCTAGCTCTATCTCGCCTACATGCTCCTCAAGGGCCTTAAATTCCACAGACTCCAATACACTCGACAAGTCTATATCAGTAATTTCAGACATTAATCTCAACTCCTCGGAACCGGAGATCTCCACGTAAGGTGGTTCAGCAAAAAAAAGCCACCAGGCAAACACAGAAACAGCCACAACCATAGCAACCCCTCCCATGAGGCTTATTAAACCATTTTTTTGATTATCGGTTTCAATAACTATTGCCATATTACTTCTGATAATATACGTCAACGACTATAATGTGCGTGAGTCCCCCTATATCTGCCCCACCATCAATACGTAAAGAGTGAATATCCATAATCCGTATATTTGTTTGTATAGCGCCTATATATGCCCTTATATTCTCATACGCCCCAAAAAGAGAGATCGTTACGCGAACAGTGCCTATGGATCTTATAACAGCATCTTGATCCCGTGAACGTATCGGTAATATCTGAAGCTCAAGTGAGTTGATAGTAACATCGCTAGTCCTAGATATTCCTTGTAGTTGATGAATAATATCGGGTATCCTCTCCTCGGTCGGCAAGACAAGTGATAAATTTCTTCTTATATCACCGATGTCTTGATACTCACCCAAAAGCCTGCTCACTGTTTCTATGGTACTGCGCTCTTTCCCTAGGAGCTCCTCATGTGCATCTCTTTCACCTCGGAGTATCTGAATGTCCTTCACCTCCGAAAGAATAAATGAGAAAAAAATATATCCCGTTGCGACTAAAAGCGTAAGGCTCAAAAGTACATTATATAATCTTTTTCTTGATCCAGTCATTGTGATTATTCAATTTGCTCCATTAGCCCTTGGTCTTCAATGGGAGGCTTAGGTTCATTCTGTAAAGAATGGGTAAACTCAAAAACTTTAGGTGTAAATGTTAGTAATATTTTAAAGTTCAAAACATCAACGACAAGGGATGAACTCTCCAAGACTACCCTCTCTATCTTTGGCTCCATTTCAAAGATCGCCAACTGAGAAACTAGCGCGTCATATGAAGCAGCGATTCCGCTAATTGCCACCCTTCTATCAGGAACCAAGACGTCCATCGTAATATAAGAAACTTGGCTATGTGTATTATTTTCTAATATCGGAAAAATGTTTGCGACATATACGTGACTCTCTAGGAGCTCATTTATATTATTTACTTGCGAATAAAGTGAGATGAGGCTCTCTTGTTGATCCAAAGTTACTTGTAATGAAAGTGTATCTACCTCTCCCCGTAGTGACTGCAGGGAACGATCCAGATATCCTGCATATCCTATTGAAATGCTCCAATAAACAAAAAGTGATGATAAAAATGCAGCTAACGCAAAGAAAAGCAATCGCCTCGGCGCTCCAGACGGGAGAACATCTGGGGGAAGTTTTGGTCTATTACTATGTATTGGAACTTGTGGTGGCATATATCTTACTTTTCTGTAAATTGATTAATCGCAAGCCCTAACGCAACTGTAAGTTGTGTGCTAACTGATAAAATTGAAGGCGCTTTTTCGGGTGGATACGAAACTAGATTGAACGGAGCTCCAATAATAACAGGAAGGTCAAATCTTTCCGAAGCATACTCATCAAGCCCCAAAAGCGCCGCCCCACCACCAGAAAGAATAACCCGCTCAACCTTATTATGATAACTGCCCTCATACACATCCTTTACGCGCTTGGCTTCCTTTAGTATAACATCCATATACGGCAACATCAAAGTGGGCACCTCATACTCCGCTCCACCTCCAACAATCCCTCTTTGAAGCTTCATATCCTCGGCTCTGTGTACATTCATACCAAGTCCCCGGGAAATCGCTTGGGTCAAAGCGCTACCTGCAAAATCTGTATGCGCATTATGCATTAATAACCCATTTTTTGCTACCCCGATTGCCGTTGAGCGCGCACCAATATCTATAATCAAAGAAGTTGTAGGATCTTTTGCGGTTAGAACACGAGCAAGGCTCAGTGTCTCAATCTCAAGCGTCTTTAAAGTAAGGCCGGCACCCTGAAAAATATTTCTATAAGATTCTATCTGCCCCATGGGAATTGATATAAGAAAAACTTGCTGTTTGCTTGCACCCTTATCATCTTTATATTGCCCAACAGGAATCCAATCAATCGCAACTTCAGCAAGTGGTAAAGGGACAAACTGCTTTACCTGATACTGCATAGCTTGGAGCGTCTCCTCCCGAGACATAAGGGGGATGTCTAAAAGCGCAGTAAACGCTGAGAAGGCAGGTAGGGATGCTGTAACTTCATTTGTACTAGGATTCATTTCATCCAACAACAACCTTAAAAGCCTTATAGTTTCAGTATCCAAAATCTTTAAGCTACTCGTTTGGATTGCGTTATTTAAGCGGTCAAGGTGTCCTCGGCTTTTGAGTATTCCATAATTTTTTAGCATCGGCTTTCCCCCTTTATCCACAACCTCAACTGCCTTTATAGAGGCCGTGCCAATATCAATTCCTAAAAATGTTTTTTTACTTAAAGATGAAAATTTAAACATATATTTTTCTCGCTTGCTTATTTTTGAAAAAGCGTATTATCCTTATTGTATCATAATGACGAGTTTAGCAAAAAAAGTATATGAAATATTTTTAAACATCCTTTTCCCACCTCTGTGTATTCATTGTCGTACATATCTTAAAAAATTAGAAGAAAAAGAAAATTTTCTGTGCGATACCTGCTTCGGGGGGATTAAAATATACAATACTATATTTTATATAAACCCACACTTTACCCTTGCATCAGCGTCATCCTATAAAAACGATGCTATAAAAACCACGATACATTATTTTAAGTATGAAAACTTTTTGGATCTTAAAAAGCCAATTGAAAAAATTATCGCAAGTTATATTGATAAAATAGGCTTTATAGAAAATGAGTGGAAAAATACTATCGTAGTGCCAATCCCACTCCACAAAACACGCCTTAGAAAACGCGACTTCAATCAAGCTGAAGCAATAGCAAAAATAATAAGTGGAAAACTTGATATTCCCCTGCAAAGCAACGTCCTTACACGCAAGAAAAATACCAAGCAACAAATAAAACTAAAAAGCGATAAAGAGCGACGAGAGAATCTTCGTGATGCTTTTGTTCTTGCGCCTGGAGTAAAAAAGAAGCTAAAGAACAGCACCATAATTCTCGTAGACGACGTTTATACGTCAGGCGTTACAATGCATGAGGCAACAAAAATACTCCGTAGGGGTGGTGTAAAAAATGTAATAGGCTTTGTCGTGGCGAAAGCAAATTAATATTTAGGGTTTAAACTTGATAATTACTACAAACACCATCACCCACTCCCAATCTATATGCCTCCACTTATCCCCTTTTTTGTTTTATTCATTGTTATTATTAAACAGCCTACAGTAATCTGTAGCTTGCCCGCCGGAACTTGCGGGGTTCTTTTATCAAAAAATTATTCTAAAGATCTTCTATCGCCCCCTTGTCAATCACAAGCATACTGCTTTGGTACCAAATACCTTCTTTTTTTATAAGTAGTGTATGGTTTCCAGCCATCGCATCTGAAGCTCTCAACCAAAAGTATTCGTCTTGTGACACTTCTATTTTTGTGACGGAGTTCTCCGGGTCAATGCGGTACATCTCTTCAAAAGAGGAGGGGTCTAGTCCCTCTATCTGATACGCCCTAGACACTGTGCCGTCGTTTTCAAGTCGTGTACCCGACGCTTCTATGGATACTCTACTTAATGCCCTTGTTATTGCACCCTGCCAATTGACGGCTTCTTCACGAATTGTTCCGTCTTTATATTCTATACGGAAAACATGTTCTCCAAGAGTCTCCTGTGGCCAAATAGCCAACTCAAAAATTGCACCATCGGGCATAGCATTTATAGGAAATTCAAGAAAATCTTCCCTGTGAGGGTAACTTATCTGCACTGACTGGACATTTGATACATCAATCATATTCCCGTGTGTATCGCGTAGGTTGTAAGCCTGTATAAGTATAGATATTTCACTACCGTCATCCAGTATTAGTTGCGCTTGTTCCGCATCTCCAACCGGCACTATTACTGCGCCTTGCTCTTGAGGTAATTCTTCTGATACATTTTGTCGGTTTTCAACATATAGAAAAACAGCAAGTGTGCCCACAGGGAATATTATTAAAGCAAAAATTGCTATTTTAGTTTTTTTATCTAACATATTGCTATATTACTAAATTACTAAATAGTTAATTTAACACCCGGGGTTGTTGCAGAGCGTAGAGCAGAGAGAACTCGAGTCATGTACCGGACCGATGCATATATTGATACAGGTAGTAGCCGCGCCAAGGGTGGAACACGTACGCCTCGTCGTTCCGTCACAACTACAGCTCACGCGCGTTCCATCGGTTACTGTGCAACTCGCGTCAACATTACACGATGCTACTGTAGTGTCACACTGCGCTCCTGTATCCGACCAACGCCATATCTGAGCTATGCCCATCCTGTTTGACGCACAGGTCGACCATCCACAACCAATACTCATTCTCTCAGCAGTATTGCAGGTGAGGGGAGGAGGAGCACAACTCGCGTCAACATTACACGATGCTACTGTAGCATTACACTGCGCTCCGGTATCCGACCAACGCCATATCAGAGCCATGCCCATCCTGTTTGACGCACAGGTCGACCACCCACAACCAGCACTAATTGTCTCAGCAGCATTGCAGGTGCGGGCGCACGCAGGTGTGTTGCAAGATTGAGACCCCGAATTTGTAAATGTTGAACA